>JAZURB010000023.1:0-8761 GCA_045605945.1 Acutalibacteraceae bacterium | reverse complement strand
TGGCTACGATCCGACTTGGTGCCGATTATTCAGCCCCCCATCATGCGTGCCCTGACCACCGAGAAGGAGCGTCAGGTCGTGATGACCGAGCTGCGTACCGTGTCCAAGACCGAGAAGATTCTGTTCCCCATCATGGTCACTGTTATCTGTGTGCTGTTGCTGCCCTCTGCGGCTCCGCTGATCGGTATGCTGATGCTCGGCAACCTGTTCCGCGAGTCGGGCGTTGTGGAGCGTATTTCCAAGACCGCTCAGAATGAATTGATGAACATTATCACCATCTTCCTCGGTACCACCGTCGGCGCGACCGCGAGCGCGGATGCGTTCCTCAACGGCAAGACCATTCTGATCATCTGCCTCGGCTTGATCGCATTTGGCTGCGGTACGGCGGGCGGCGTGTTGTTTGGTAAAGTCATGTATTTGGTTACCGGCGGCAAGGTCAACCCGCTCATCGGTTCTGCCGGTGTTTCCGCAGTTCCCATGGCGGCGCGTGTGTCGCAGAAGGTCGGTCAGGATGAGAACCCCTCCAACTTCTTGCTTATGCATGCTATGGGCCCCAACGTGGCGGGTGTTATCGGTTCCTCGATCGCTGCAGGCGTGTTGATCACCCTGTTCGGCTAATTCAAAAGTCACCCCAAAGGGCGGGCAACTTTGCCCGCCCTTTTCTTTATACAAAATCGGAAAGAGAGTTGACATATGAGACCCGATATTTTGGAGTTCAAAATGCTTCGACAAGCGTTGATGCGCCGCGATTTTACACGCATGAATGAGCGCCAACAGCAAGCCGTCTTTCATGCCGACGGTGCGTTGTTGATTTTAGCGGGTGCGGGCAGCGGTAAAACGACGGTTCTTGTCAATCGTGCCGCCTCCTTGATTCGCTATGGCGCAGCCTACCACAGCGATCAAGTGCCGTTGGATGTTCCCGAAGAGCAAATGTTGCGTTTGCGCGCAGCGGCGGCAGGGAACGGGGAAATTACCGATGATCTTCGCTATCTGTGTGCAGTCGATCCTTGCCCTTCGTGGAAAATCTTAGCGATCACCTTTACCAATAAAGCGGCAGGCGAACTCAAAGAACGTCTTTGCAATATGCTCGGCGATGACGATGGGAATGAAGTGACCGCCAGCACCTTCCACTCGTTTTGCGCGCGCATCATGCGTCGTGAAGGCGAAGCACTTGGCTTTTCATCGCATTTTACCATTTATGATACACAGGATAGTCAGCGTCTCATGAAGGAATGCATGAAACAGCTCAATGTTGATGAAAAAATGCTTTCCCATAAAGTCATCCTCGGTGAAATCAGCCGCGCAAAAGACTCGCTGCGTTCTCCCGAGGAATACGCGCAGCAGGTTGGATCGGATTTTCGGCTTAAGAAGGTCGCGCAATGCTACGAACTTTATGAAAAACAGCTTGCCAAAGCGGACGCTATGGATTTTGATGATTTGCTTTGCAAAACCGTAGAGTTGTTTATAAAATACCCCGATATCCTTGAACGATATCGTCGCCGTTTTAAATATATCATGGTCGACGAATATCAAGATACCAACCATGCGCAATATCGACTTGTCAGCTTGCTTGCGGGCGAAAACGGCAATTTATGCGTTGTCGGTGATGATGACCAAAGTATTTATAAATTCCGCGGCGCCACGATTGAAAATATCCTCAATTTTGAGGACGAATATCCCAGAAGCACTGTCATTCGCTTGGAGCAAAACTATCGCTCCACCAAAACGATATTGAGTGCTGCTAACCATGTGATTGCGAAAAACCGCGGCCGTAAAGGCAAGACATTGTGGACGCAAAATCCCGAAGGCGAACGCATCGGCTGGTACACGGTGGACAACGAGGACGAAGAAGCACGCATGATTGTGGATGCTATTCAAAACGATGTTGTCACAGGGCGTCGTTATCGTGATCACGCGGTGCTTTATCGTGCGCGCGCGCAATCCAACGCCATTGAACGCGCGCTTGTGAAAAGCGGTGTGCCGTATCGTGTGATCGGCGGTCATCGTTTCTACGATACGCAGGAAGTGCGCGATGCCATGGCATATTTACGCGTTATCAACAACCCTGCGGACAGCGTGTCGCTGCGCCGTATTATCAATGTTCCCAAACGCGGCATCGGCGATACCACCATGGATCACGCCGCCGAGATCGCCGAAAGCCTCGGTCTTACGGTGTATGAAGTTATCTTGCACGCTGAGGAGTACCCGTTGCTGTCGCGTGCGGCTGCCAAGCTGCGTTCGGTGGTCGACCTGCTTGAAGCGCTGCGTTCCATGGCCGCCGACGGCGAGACGCTTCCGCATACGCTTTATCGTGAAATGCTTGAGCGCACCGGTTATTTGGCTATGTGGGAAATGATGGGCGAGGCAGAAGCGGATCGCGTGGAAAACCTGCGCGAACTCGAATCGTCCATTTTGGATTACGAAAAAAACAGCCCCGAAGATTTGCCTTCGCTTGCGGGATTTCTCGAAGAAGCGGCGCTGATGACCGACGTGGACAACTATGATACCGATGCCGATTGCGTGGTCCTCATGACGATGCACGCAGCAAAAGGTCTGGAATTCCCTGTGGTATTTCTGCCCGGTTTTGAGGATGGCATTTTCCCGGGTAAAACCAGCCTCTTTGATCCCGCAGATATGGAAGAAGAGCGCCGTCTTTGTTATGTCGGTATCACGCGCGCCAGAGAGCAGCTCTATATTTCGTGTGCCAAAACGCGTATGATGTTTGGTATGACTAATCGTAATCCTGCCTCTCGTTTCTTGAGCGATATCCCTGAGGAGCTGCTGGAAGAGCACGATTTGTCGACATTCGGCGGTTACAGTTTTGCACCGCGTTCCTCCGAAAATCGTACTTATACGGGACAGGCATCGTCGATCATTTCGCAGGCGACGCGTCGTGCCGATCGTACGGCACCATCATCTTCGTTTGCCTCGCAAGTGACTGCCCAACATAAAGCAGGTGATGCGATCAAACGCCAAAAGTTGGCGGCGGCAAGCGGCGATTCCGCTCCGAAAGTGACATATGCTGCGGGCGATATCGTCAAGCATAAGGTGTTTGGTGAAGGAAAGATCGTCTCAGCTTCGCCTATGGGCAACGATTGCCTGCTTACGATCGATTTCGAAGGTGTGGGTGTTAAAAAACTCATGGCGAATTTTGCCAATCTGCAAAAACAATGACCTATTTAAAAGACGAGTGCAGCACCGTGGTGTTGCACTCGTTTTTTTGACCCGTTTGCCAAGATAAACTTGCTGAGATTTACAAAAACTTTGTATTTATCCGTTGAAATATGCGCGCAAATTTGTTATAATAATTCAGATTAGAGGAAATTTTCAGAGGAGGTGGCGAACCCGTGTCTCATACGCGTATTATTACGGCGGAGGAACTGCAATTGCAGCGTCCGTTTACGGAGCGTGTGCGACGGTATTATCAGTCGCTTTTTTGTGATCGTCAACCTCTTGCGTTCGTGCGAACCTACGGATGCCAGCAGAATGTCAGCGATTCCGAACGCTTAAAAGGTATGCTTGCTGCCATGGGCTTTGGATTTACCGAGTCCCCCGATGAGGCGGATTTGATTTTGTTTAACACATGTGCGGTGCGCGAACATGCGGAGGATCGCGTGTTCGGCAATGTCGGCGCACTCAAAAATCTCAAGCGTCGCAAATCGCATCTCAAAATCGTGTTGTGCGGCTGCATGGTGCAGCAGGAGCATATTGCACAGCGGTTTTATAAGAGTTTTCCGTTTGTGGATTTGATCTGCGGTACCCATGTGTTGTATCGCTTTCCCGAACTGTTGTGCAATGTGATCGAGCGCAAGAAACGCCAAGTAGCTATCCCGAATGAGGATGGCAACATCGCCGAAGGTATTCCGGTTGTGCGTGACGGTACATTCAAAGCGTGGTTGCCGATCATGAACGGCTGCAACAATTTCTGCACCTACTGTATTGTGCCGTATGTGCGCGGGCGTGAGCGTTCGCGTCATCCCGATGATGTGTTGGCCGAAGCGAAAGAGCTTGTTGCTGCAGGCTATAAGGAAATCACCTTGCTCGGTCAGAATGTGAATTCTTACGGTAAGGGCGAGTCTCACGGGGTCAATTTCCCCGAATTGCTGCGCCGTATCAATGCCATTGAGGGCGATTTTCTCATTCGCTTTATGACCTCGCATCCCCGTGATGCTACGCACGAGCTTTTTGATACGATCGCTGCATGTGAAAAGGTTTCCCGACACTTTCATTTGCCTGTGCAATCGGGCAGTACGCGTGTGCTCAAAGCGATGAATCGTCATTACACGCGCGAGCAGTATCTTGATCTGATCAAATATGCGCGTTCGGTTGTGCCCGACATTTCGTTTACCAGCGATATTATCGTCGGTTTTCCGGGCGAAACGCGTGAGGAATTTGAGGAAACCTTGAGCCTCATCGAAGAGGTCGGCTATGTTTCGCTCTTCACCTTCATTTATTCGCCGCGCGAGGGAACGCCTGCTGCGACGATGCCCGATCCGATCTCGGCGGAAGAAAAGGTGAAATGGTTCCAAGAAATGACGGCGCTGCAAGAGCGGTTGTCCGCTGCGCGCACCGCCGCCATGGTCGGCAAAACCTACAAAGCGCTTATCGAGACCGAAGCGGGCGCGTTTTTGGAAGCGCGGTTGCCCGATAATGTCATTGTGCGTGTGCAGGGCGATGCATCGCTCATCGGCAAGCATGCGCTCGTTGAGGTGACAGAGGCGAAAAGCTGGATCTTGATCGGCAGCATCAAAGAAGTCTTATAATTTTAATTCAGATAGGAGAATACAACAATGGATATCTTACTCGAAATGGCAAAAGACATGGGCGAAGCCCTGCAACAAGACAGCCGTTATGTGGCACTCCAAATGGCGCAAGCAAAGGCAGACGAGGATCAGCCCTTGCAGGATCTGATCGGCGAGTTCAACCTCAAGCGCATGGCGCTCATGACCGAGGAAAACAAGGAAGATAAGGACATGCAAAAGCTGCAAACCCTCGATGAGGAACTGCGCGAAGTGTACGGTCGCGTGATGGCGAACGAGAGCATGCAGGCGTACAATGCCGCTCGTGTTGAGGTGGACAACCTTCTCAACGGCATCAACCGTATTCTGATGCTCAGCGCGCAGGGCGAAGATCCCCGCTCGATCGATACCGAGCACTCCTGCGGCGGCAATTGCTCCGGTTGCAGCGGCTGCCACTAATCGATCGCTATAACAATTAACAGAAAGGATGTGATGGCATTGGCAGAACTTACCCCCATGATGAAACAATACATGGAGGTTAAGAAAAATTATTCCGATGCTATCCTCTTTTATCGCCTTGGCGATTTTTACGAGATGTTTTTCGACGATGCCAAGGTCGCCTCGCAAGAACTCGAGCTGGTGCTCACGGGACGCGATTGCGGTCTTGAGGAGCGTGCGCCGATGTGCGGTGTCCCGTTTCACAGCTGCGAGTCGTATATTGCGCGTCTGGTGTCGGCGGGATATAAAATTGCCATTTGTGAGCAAACGGAGGATCCTTCTCAAGCAAAAGGTCTTGTCAAACGCGATGTTGTGCGTGTGATCACGCCCGGCACCGTCATTGAGAGCAGCATGCTTGAAGAGGGGAAGAACAACTATCTTTGCGTCATTTGCCGTCAAAAAAGCACGATCGGTGTCTGTTTTGCCGATTGCTCCACGGGTGAGCTGTATGCTACGGAGATCGACGGTGATGATGCTTCGTTGCGTTTGCTCAACGAACTCGGTCGTTTTCGTCCGAGTGAGATTTTGATGAATGATGCTTGCCGCGCCGACGGTGTTTTGACGGAATTTGTCGTTACGCGTTTGGGACTTAAAGAGCAATTCCTCAGCGAGGAATGCTTTGATCCTGCGGTTTCTTCGGCGGCGGTGCTTACGCAGTTCGGCGTTTCGTTGTTGTCCGAGCTCGGTCTTGAACATGCCCCTGCTGCGGTGTCCGCCATCGGTTGCTTGCTCGGCTATTTGCAGCAAACGCAAATGACGGGACTTGAACGCTTCCGTCATGTGGAGATGTATTCCGATGTGCAGTATATGCAGCTGGATTTGACGGCGCGCCGCAATCTGGAGTTGCTTGAAACGCTGCGCAACAAAGAAAAACGCGGCTCGCTTCTCGGTGTACTGGATAAAACGCGTTCTGCCATGGGCAAGCGCCTTATCCGCACATGGATCGAGCGTCCGCTCATCAATCCCGTGCCGATTTCTCGACGCCATAACGCGGTGGACGAACTGGTGCATAACACGATGCTGCGAGCGGGGCTTCGTGAGCAGCTTTCGTCGATCTATGATCTGGAGCGCATCATGACCCGTGTGGTCTACGGCAGCGCCAACGCCAAAGAGCTGCGCTCGCTGTGGCAAACGATCTGCCGCTTGGCACCGATCAAGGAATTGCTTGCGGGCGTTTCGTCGGCGATGCTCAAAGATATCGAAGCGGCGATCGATCCGCTTGAGGATCTGCGCGATCTGATCGACCGTGCGATCGTGGAAGAGCCGCCGTTTTCCGTGCGTGAGGGCGGCATGATCCGCGAAGGGTATAATGCCGAAATCGATCAGCTCAATTATGAGATGACCAACGGCAAAGATTTCATCGCCCGTGTCGAAGCGGAAGAGAAAGAAAAAACCGGCATTAAAACGCTGAAAGTGCGTTATAACCGCGTGTTCGGTTATTATATCGAGGTTTCCAAATCCTTTATGGATCAGGTTCCCGATCATTATGTGCGCAAGCAAACGCTTGCCAATGCCGAACGCTATATTACCCAAGAACTTAAAGAACTTGAAGCGCGCGTTCTCGGTGCAAAAGACCGTGTGGTGGCGCTGGAATATCAGCTCTTTACCGAAGTGCGTCAAACGGTCGCAAAGCAGCTGCACCGTATTCAGTTTACTGCGCAAGCAATCGCGCGTCTTGATGTGCTTTGCTCGTTCGCGGAGGTGGCGGTTAAACAACGCTACACCCGCCCGATCGTGGATACGAGCGATGTTATCCATATCAAAGACGGTCGTCATCCCGTGGTGGAAAGCCTGCAAAACACGCCGTTTGTCCCCAACGATACGCTGCTGGACGGACGCGACAATCGCGTCGCGGTCATTACAGGCCCTAACATGGCGGGTAAATCGACTTTTATGCGCCAAACGGCGCTTATTGTGCTGATGGCGCAGATCGGTAGTTTTGTCCCTGCCGAAAGTGCGACAATCGGCGTGGTCGACAGTATTTTCACCCGTGTCGGCGCGTCGGATGATCTTGCTTCGGGACAATCGACTTTCATGCCCGAGATGAGTGAGGTCGCCTCAATCCTCAAAAACGCGACGGCTAAGAGCCTTATTGTGTTTGACGAGATCGGTCGCGGTACCTCAACCTATGACGGTATGAGCATTGCCAGAGCAGTGCTTGAACATGTTGTCGATCAAAAGAAGATCGGCGCCAAAACGCTGTTTGCTACGCACTATCATGAACTTACCGTGATGGAGCAAGAACTGAGCGGTGTTAAGAATTATAATATTGCCGTGAAAAAGCGCGGTGATGATATTACATTTTTGCGGCGGATCGTGCGCGGCCCTGCGGACGATAGCTACGGCATCGAGGTCGCCAAGCTGGCGGGCATTCCCGACGCGGTGGTGTCTCGTGCAAAGGATATCCTGCGCTCGCTCGATGCCGATGAGGCGGTTAAACCGCTGCATACCAAGGAACGCTTTGACTCCCGGGAGCCCGATGCGGGTCAAATGTCGCTGCTTCCCATGGCGGAAAACAGCGTTATGGAGCGCTTGCGCGAAATGGATGTTAATACCTTAACGCCTATTGAAGCGATGCAGGTGTTATTTGAACTGTCAAAAGATGCGCGGTCAATGTGACCGTTAAAAGGAGGTGGTCGCTATGGCGAAAATCAATGTGCTCGATAAACATACGGCGGAATTGATCGCCGCGGGCGAGGTGGTTGAACGCCCGTCCTCGGTTATCAAAGAGCTGGTGGAAAACTGCATGGATGCCGGTGCGACCGTCATTCGTGTGGAAATCCGCAACGGCGGTGTCACCTATATGAGTGTTACCGATAACGGCGAAGGCATGGAGCGGGAGGATGTTCCCGTCGCGTTTCTGCGTCATGCGACCAGTAAGGTGCGTACCGCCCCCGATCTCGATGCGATCTCCACACTCGGCTTCCGCGGTGAAGCGCTCGCTTCGTTAGCGGCGGTTTCCCGCGTGGAACTGATCACCCGTCGCGAAGAAGATCTGGCGGGAACGCATTATATTATTGAGGGCGGCGAAGGCGGCGAACTGTCCGATATCGGCTGCGCCAAAGGTACGACGATCGTTGTGCGCGATTTGTTTTACAATGTTCCCGCCCGTATGAAATTTCTTAAAAAGGATGTCAGCGAGGGCAACGCTGTAGCGGCGGTTATGGATCGTCTGGCACTGTCCCATCCCGAAATATCGTTCTCTTTCTGCCGTGATGGCAAAGAGGAACTGCACACCGCGGGCGACGGTGACTTGCGCGGATGCATCTATTCCGTGCTCGGTCGCGATTTCTCGAAGCATCTGCTCGAGGTGGATTATACGCTTGACGGCGTTAAGGTGAGCGGCTTTGTGTCGTCTCCCGCCGCGCCGCGCCCTAACCGCACGATGCAGCATTTCTTCATCAATGGTCGCTATGTGAAGACACAGACCGCGATGGTCGCGTTGGAACGGGCGTACAAGGGCGTGATGATGGTCGGTCGTTTCCCGTCCTGCGTGCTGTGTCTGACGATGCCTGCGGAGACGG
>JAZURB010000022.1:0-6059 GCA_045605945.1 Acutalibacteraceae bacterium | reverse complement strand
GATTGAAGTGAGCAATATCTGCAAAAACAACTGCTTCTATTGCGGCATCCGCGCGGGCAACACGCTTTGCGAGCGCTATTCGCTGAGTGATGCGGAAATCTTGTCCTGCTGCGCTGAAGGCTACGCTGTCGGCTTTCGCACCTTTGTGCTGCAAGGCGGGGAGGACAAGCGCTTTTCGGATGAACGCCTTGTGCCGCTGATTATGCAGATCAAGCGCCGCTATCCCGATTGCGCCGTCACCTTGTCGCTTGGTGAACGCTCCTATGAGAGCTACAAACGCCTCAAAGAAGCGGGCGCGGATCGCTATTTGCTGCGGCATGAAACCGCCGATAAAGCGCATTATGAACGCCTGCATCCCGCAGCAATGTCGTATGATGAACGTATGCGTTGCCTTGCCGATTTAAAATCGCTCGGCTATCAGGTTGGCTGCGGGTTTATGGTCGGCTCGCCCGAGCAAACCACCGCCATGCTAGCGAAGGATCTCAAATTCATCGAGACCTTCGCCCCCGATATGGTCGGCATCGGCCCGTTTATTCCGCATAACGACACACCGTTTGCGGCGTTTTCGGCAGGATCGGTCGAACTGACCTGCTTCTTGCTGTCACTCATTCGGCTGATTCGTCCGACGGTGCTGCTGCCTGCAACAACGGCGCTCGGCAGCCTCGAGTCCGACGGACGCGAGCGCGGTATTCTGGCGGGTGCGAATGTGGTGATGCCCAACCTGTCGCCTGTGGCAGCGCGGGAAAAATATATGCTCTATAATAACAAGCTGCATGCAGGCGCGGAAGCAGCGGAAGCGCTTTGCGAATTGCAGCAGCGGATGAACGCGATCGGTTATGCGGTCGTGTGCGCTCGCGGTGATGCGGCGCGTGAAACACAAATCGGAAAGGTGGAGTAAATCCATGGCAATTTTTGATCCCAAATCGCTTAAAGCGGAAGAATTTATCAACGACGGTGAAATTCGCGAGACGATCGCCTATGCCGAGGCGAACAAGCGCAATGTCGAGCTGATCGACGCGATCCTCGAAAAAGCGCGCCCCCGCACCACGGCGGACGGCACCGTAGCGAGCGGGCTTACTCACCGTGAAGCGGCAGTGCTGCTCGCTTGCGACATCCCCGAAAAAATCGAAGAAATGTATAAACTCGCCGAGGAAATCAAACTGAAATTTTACGGCAACCGCATCGTGATGTTCGCACCGCTCTATCTGTCGAACTATTGCGTCAACGGCTGTGTGTACTGCCCGTATCATCTCAAAAACACCCACATTGCGCGTAAAAAGCTGACGCAGGATGAGGTGCGCGCCGAGGTGATCGCGCTGCAGGATATGGGACACAAGCGTCTTGCCATCGAGGCGGGAGAGCATCCTACGATGAACCCGATCGAGTATATCCTTGAATGCATCGATACGATCTACAGCATTCATCATAAAAACGGTGCGATCCGCCGCGTGAATGTCAATATCGCCGCGACTACCGTCGAGAACTATCGCAAGCTCAAAGAAGCGGGCATCGGCACCTATATTTTGTTCCAGGAAACCTATCATAAAGAAAGCTATCTCCAACTGCATCCCACCGGACCGAAGCATGACTACGATTATCATACGGAAGCCATGGACCGTGCTATGGAAGGCGGTATCGACGATGTCGGTCTCGGTGTGCTGTTCGGTCTGGAAAGCTACATGTATGAATTTATCGGCTTGATGATGCATGCCGAGCATCTCGAAGCGGTGCACGGCGTCGGACCGCACACCATTTCCGTGCCGCGCCTCAAGCGTGCCGACGATATCGATCCCGACCAGTTTGATAACTCGTTGCCCGACGATATGTTTGAGAAGATCATCGCCTGCATCCGCATTGCCGTGCCGTATACGGGCATGATCATCTCGACGCGTGAATCCGAGGAAATGCGCGGTCGTGCGCTGCGCTTGGGCATCTCGCAAATCAGCGGCGCATCGCGCACCTCTGTGGGCGGTTACACCGAGGAAGAGCGTCCCCACGATTCCGAGCAGTTTGATGTTTCCGATCAACGCACGCTCGATGAAGTGGTGCGTTGGCTGATGGAAATGGGGCATATTCCGTCGTTCTGTACTGCGTGCTATCGCGAAGGACGAACGGGCGACCGCTTTATGAGCCTGTGTAAAACAGGGCAAATCCTCAACTGCTGCCACCCGAATGCCCTCATGACGCTCACCGAATATCTTGTGGATTATGCGTCGGAGGAGACCAAGGAACTCGGCTTTAAGATGATTGAAGAGGAACTCAAAAAGATCCCCAAAGAAAAAGTCTGCAATATCGCCAAACAAAACATCGAGGATATCAAGGCTTCCAACCGTCGTGATTTCCGCTTCTGATAAAGGAGGGTGACCAATCGTGCAAACAACAACGGCTGCCGAACGGGTGCATATCGGTTTTTTCGGTTTGCGTAATGCGGGTAAATCCAGCCTTGTCAATGCCGTCACGGGGCAAGAATTGGCGGTTGTGTCGGATATCAAGGGCACCACCACCGACCCTGTGCAAAAGGCAATGGAATTGCTGCCGCTCGGTCCTGTCATGATCATTGATACTCCGGGTATTGACGACGAAGGTTCACTCGGCGAGCTGCGCGTGCAAAAAGCGCGCGAGGTGCTGCGCCGTACGCACGTGGCGGTGATCGTCACGGAGAACGCTGCCAATCTCCGTGAAGAGGAAACAGCGTTGCTCGATTTGGTTGCTGAGCGGGAACTGCCGTATGTGCTGGTGCAAAATAAGTGCGACCGCTTGGCAACCGTTCCTGCCGATACCGATACGACCGTCTTTGTCAGTGCATTGACGGGGGAGGGCGTTGACCGTTTGAAGGAACGCCTTGCTGCGCTTGCCGCGCCCAAAATGCCCCCGCGTCGCATTGCAGCGGATCTGGTGAATGCAGGCGATACGGTCGTGCTGGTCACGCCGATCGATGCTGCTGCGCCGAAAGGACGCTTGATTTTGCCCCAGCAGCAAACGCTGCGCGATCTGCTGGATGCCGATGTGCATGTGCTTGTCACCAAAGACACCACGCTGGAAAGTGCACTGCGCACACTTTCTTCACCTCCTGCTTTGGTTATCACCGATTCGCAGGCGTTCGGCAAGGTGGCAAAAATCGTTCCCGCCGATGTGCCGCTGACATCGTTCTCGATCCTGTTCGCGCGGTACAAAGGACAACTGGAACAAGCCGTCAAAGGTGCGGCGATGCTCGATCGTCTGCAAGACGGCGACACCGTCCTCATCAGTGAAGGCTGCACGCATCATCGGCAGTGCGGCGATATCGGCACGCAAAAGCTGCCTGCGTGGATCGAAAAACACACAGGTAAGCGTTTGCGGTTCCTCTTTACTTCGGGCGGCACCTTCCCCGAAACGCTTGACGGTGTTTCGCTTGTTGTGCATTGCGGCGGCTGCATGCTCAATGAGCAAGAAATGGCGTATCGTGCCCGTCATGCGGCGCAAGCGGCTGTACCGATGACGAATTACGGCATTGCTATCGCACATATGAACGGCATCCTGCGGCGGTCTGTTGCGCCGTTGCCGTCCGTCGAAGCGTTACTAAACTGAATAAAAGCGGTCATGCATCGAGGGGTGCATGACCGCTTTTTTGCTATCTTCATCCGAAAATATGTCAATTTCATCGAGTAAGAGGGCGGTGGGGAGATTTGTGATATAATGCCGATAATGTGCGAAGAAATGATAAATTTGCAAAAGCGACTTGACATATTGCGAAAATTCTGTACAATATCAAATAGTAAGACAAAATGTCGCTGCAGTATTACAGGTAAAACTAAATTACATCTTCGATAATATCCCACAGGTGTATCGGTTCGGGTTGCTCGCGATTGCAGAGCGATGCAAACGCCGCAGCTTTGTGCCGCTTGAGGAACACATCGGGAATATAAAACATCAATCGCCCGCGGCAGGTGGCACGAATGCCGAAGGCGATGTACAGCCCGAGATGTTTATGAAGATGTAATTCGGGCTGTATGTGATAAGTGATCAAGTTCATCGCCTCCGTTTCGCTTTGTCAGTATAACAGGCGAACGGCGGAAGGTGGTGGGCTTTGGTGAAATCGGCGAATAAACCGATGAAAAATGCAAAAACGAGGTGGATGTATCATGCGCTTTGCGGTTTGTGCAACTCAAGAGGTGCGCGCGGAGTTGGTGAATGTTTTGCGACAGGCGTGTATGCAGCGTTCAATCGCCTTCTCCCTGCGTCAATACAAAACGCATCGTGAGCTGCTTTATGATATTGAGGACGGCACGATGCTGTCGCTTGTGTTTTTGGAAATCGATCACACCATAACGCCGCTTAAAGAACTGCGCGAAGCGGGCTTTGAGGGCGATGTTGTGCTGTTGAGTCGCTCGTCCGCTTCGGCGGTGGAGGGTTACGCATATCGTGTGGCGGATTATTGGATGCTGCCGCTGACGATAGCGTCGATCGAGCCGCGCTTGGCATTACTTGATGCCTTTGCGTATTCTGCCTGCTTGGCGGTAAAAAGCCGCGGTGCGATCGTTCGTGTGCCGTATGCGGAGGTGGTGTTTGTTGAAAGCCGCAACGCCAAATGCATCATTCACCGTGTGGGCGGGGAAGAGCTGACGGTGTATTGCAAACTCGATGATATGGCAAACGCCCTGACCGATGCGCGGTTTCTTCGCTGTCATCAGAGCTTTTTGGTGAATATGGATCATATCGTCTGTGCCGATCGACACTTCGAAACGGACGACGGTCACTTTGTTGCTATCCGCCAACGCGAGCTGCACCGTATGCGGGAACGCTATGCGGCGCATATTGAATTGCGGCGTACAACGGCACACATCCGCGGTTGAACGGGCGATTGTTTGCGGTGTGTTCATACTTTCCCTCTTGCAAACTGTCGAAAAATCTGGTATGATGTTGTATATTCGTGATGGGTGAGAGGGGGACGAGAATATGGCGAGAGAAATGGCGCTTGCGGGCGTAGATCCTTCGGAACTCCAACCGTCCCCGACACCGCCGCAAAAGCCGCAAGGGCTTTCGGGCTGGTGGAAGAACATCTGGTATCATTATAAACCCGCGCTCCTCATCGGCGGCCTTATGGCGTTTTTGCTCACTTGGGCGTTGCTCGGCACGCTGCGTGCGAATCCCGCGGATTACGATGTTGTGGTTGTCACGGAATACGGGCTCTATCCCGACGAGGTGGATGCGCTTGAGTCGTATATTGCCGATAACGGTCGTGATGTGGACGGTGACGGCGAAATCGAAGTGGCGATCAATAACCTCACCCCGAATTATTATGACGATATGGCACCGGGACTTGCGCATTCCGATTCGCAAAAACTGATTTCATACCTGTCCACGGGAGAAATGATGCTGTTTGTGTTTGATGAACGCAGCTACAACGGCTTCTCGGAAACGATCGCCCATGTGACGGATGAGGGGTATTCGTTCTTTGCGCCGCTCGATACGGATGCTGAGGATTACGATGCCGGTGCGTATTATTGGAACTGGAAAAACGATGCGCGCCGCGCGGAATACGGTATGATGTCGCTGCCCGAGGATATGTTCTTCGGTGTGCGCGGCGCCGAGGGTACGGCATCGGGCAACGATGCGACCGCCCGTTATGAAGAAGGAAAAGCCATGCTCGAAACGCTTATCGCTTCGGCGAAGCCCGCAGCATGATCTATATTCAAGAAAGAAGGCATTGATATGCGTAGTGATTTGCTCAAAGAGGGACCGTCCCGTGCCCCTCACCGTTCGCTGCTTAAAGCGCTCGGTATTACCGATAACGAAATGAAGCGCCCCTTCATCGGCGTTGTCAGCTCCAAGAGTGATTATATTCCCGGTCACGCTCACTTGGATACCATCACCAAAGCGGTGGAAAGCGGTATCCGCAATGCGGGCGGCGTGCCGTTCACTTTTAATACGATCGGCGTGTGCGACGGTCTGGCGATGAATCATAAAGGCATGAAATATTCGCTGTGCTCGCGCGAACTGATCGCCGACTCGGTGGAGGTCATGCTCACCGCGCATCCCATGGATGCCGTGGTGTTCATCCCTAACTGCGATAAGATCGT
>JAZURB010000021.1:0-10097 GCA_045605945.1 Acutalibacteraceae bacterium | reverse complement strand
GGTCGCGACCGCGAGATCTATCGCGTGGTGCAAATTTTGTCGCGTCGTTCGAAGAACAATCCGTGCCTCATCGGCGAGCCCGGCGTCGGTAAAACCGCGATCGCCGAAGGTCTTGCGCTGCGTATTGCGGACGGTGAAGTGCCGCAGCGTTTGAAAAGCAAAGAAATCCATCTGCTCGATTTGACGGCGCTTGTCGCGGGAACGCAGTTCCGCGGTCAGTTTGAAAGCCGTATTAAGGGTCTTGTGGACGAGGTGAAAGCCGAAGGCAACATCATCCTGTTCATCGACGAGGTGCATAACCTGGTCGGCACGGGTGACTCCGAGGGCAGCATGTCGGCGGGGAATATTTTGAAGCCCGCCCTCTCTCGCGGTGAGCTGCAGGTCAGCGGCGCGTCCACCTTTTACGAATACCGCAAGCATATTGAAAAAGATGCGGCGCTGGAGCGTCGTTTCCAACCCGTGACGGTGGAAGAGCCGTCCATCGAGGATACGATCGATATTCTCAAAGGCATTCGCACCTATTATGAGAGCTTCCACGGCGTCAAGCTGTCGGATGCGATCGTTCGTCAGGCGGTGCGCCTGTCCGAGCGCTACATCACCGATCGCTTCTTGCCCGACAAGGCGATCGACCTCATCGATGAGGCGTGCGCGGCAGCGGCGCTCAAGAATAAGCTTGCCGATAAGTATGCCACGCTGGTGGAGGAAATCACCAAGCTGCAGGAGCGCGAGAAGAGCCACATGGAGGAGGAAACCGTCGATTACGAGCAAATGGCGGCGATCCATACCGAGCTGCTCAAGGCGCAGGAAGCCGCCGATCAAATTCGCGAGGCGGCAACCGAGGCGCCCGTGACCGCGGAGGATCTTGCCAAGGTTATCGAATTGTGGACGGGCATCCCCGCCTCGAAGGTGCAGGAAAACGAACTTGCCAAGCTCAGCCGTTTGGAAGAGGAGCTGTCGCGTCATATTATCGGACAGGATGAAGCCATCGCGTTGGTGGCGGATGCGGTGCGCCGCAGCCGTGTGCAGATCAGCGATCGCCGTCGCCCCGCCTCGTTCATTTTCGTCGGCCCGACGGGTGTCGGTAAAACCGAGCTCGTCAAGGTGCTGTCGAAGGAATTGTTCGACACGCCCGACACGCTTATCCGTCTGGATATGTCCGAGTTTATGGAGAAGCATGCCGTGTCGCGCATCATCGGTTCGCCTCCCGGCTATGTCGGTTATGACGAAGCAGGTCAGCTCACCGAAAAGGTGCGCCGCAAGCCATATTCCGTGCTGCTGTTTGATGAAATCGAAAAAGCGCATCCCGATGTGCTCAATGTGCTGTTGCAGATCCTTGATGAGGGTCGTGTGACCGATGCGCACGGACGCGTGGTGAATTTTGAAAACACCGTCATCGTCATGACCTCCAACGCGGGCAGCCAAACGAAAGAAAACCTCGTCGGCTTCGGTCGCTCGAGCGCGGAAGCCTCGCGCGAAAAAGCGGAAAAAGCGCTGTCGCAGTTCCTGCGCCCCGAGTTTATCAGCCGTGTGGATGAGGTCGTGTATTTTGCGCCGCTGTCGAAGGCGCATTTCGAGACGATCGCTGAGCTGATGCTCGCCGAGCTTAAAGGCCCGCTTGCCGAGCGCGGCATCACCTTCGATTGGACGAAAGAAGCGGCGGCGTGGCTCGCAAACGACGCTGCCGACGGCAAACGCGGCGCGCGCGATCTGCGCAATGCCGTGCGCCGCCATGTGGAAAACCGCATCGCCATGATGCTGGTCACCGAGGGCGACGCTGCCCCCGATCACCTCACCGTTGCGGTTGAAAACGACGCGATCGTTGTGAAATAATAGCGACATATAAAAAGATGTGTGGAACACGGTTTCCACACATCTTTTTTTGCGTAGGGAGGGTCTTGGCGCCAACGCGCGTGTGTAACAACGGGGCGTCGAGGTCGCCGCCCCCTCCGAAGAGCGTATCAATCTTCACATACTCGCGGGAAACGCCGCCTATGATGGCGGTGATTATCCGTTCTGTGCATGGCGTTGATGATGCGGCAGTGTCGCCAGAAACAGCACGCTCATCGTCAGCATCCCGACCGCGCCGCACAGCCCTTCCACGGGAGAGGCGGCAGCGGAGGATAACCGCGCGACAACTGTCACGCTCGCGGGAGAGACGGGAAACCACCAAAACAGTAGCAGTGAAAAGCAGCCGCCCAGTAACCCGTGGAACAATCGTGCCGCGAAAAATCCGCGATCGACGAGCTGCAACGCGGCGGTGCGAGCGGCAATCTGCCCGCACACGGACAGCCCCGCAAACCCCAATGCAAAGCCGAGAAAAAAGGGCGCAAGTGTGCCGATGCTTGCTGCTTCGATGCAGCCGGTGCTCACTTCGAGAAATCCCATAAGCAGCGCGCGCAGCCACGGCAGGGGGAGAGGCGCCATCCCCAAAGCATCCAGCAGCGACAACAGGCAGGATGCCGCCAGTACAAAACCGCTCATGGCGACAAGGGCGGCGGTTGCCTCGTGTACGGCGGCGATCAACGCGGTTCCCGCTGCGCGCGGCGTGTTGCGTCGCCCTAACGATGCAGCAGGCGATGTGCGGCAAGCAAGCGCGATAAGCATCGCGGCGACAAGATGCGCGATAAGCAGCAGCACACCTGCTTTTACCGAGCCGAGCATAGCAGCACCGATACCGCCGATGATGAAAGCGGGACCCGCATTGGTGCAAAATCGCAGTGCGTGCCGCGCTTCTTCTTCGGAAATATCGCCGTTTTCCACGAGGGTCGCGAGGGCGTTGGCACCCGCGGGATACCCACCGACGGCGGAAACGAGCATCGCCCCCGCTACACCGCTTGACACGCCGAACAGACGCTGTGTCGCAGGGGACAGCCGTTGCCCGATGGCGGTCAGCAATCCGCTTTGCGCCAGAAATCCCGCCAGTGTTAAAAACGGAAACAACGAGGGGATGAGCAGCTGCCCGCATACGGCAAGTCCTCTGGAAACGCCGTTTGCTGCCGCTTGCGGAAAGCGCAACAGCACAAGTCCCACACCCGCGCACAGCAAGCACAGCGCCGCTTTTTTGAGCGTCGATGCTCGCCAAACACACACCCGCATACGATCGCCTCCTTTGCCTCATCTATATGCCTTGTCCGCGGGAATTATTCTAAACGGCGGCGCATATCGTGAAAGCAGAAAGGGTGTGGTCGCGTGCGGTGGGCGCAAAAAGCGGAAAATTTGCTCGATCTTCCCGACGGGGCGTTGACGGGCGAAGCGCATCTTGCCGTCGACGGACGACGGCGCATCACGATCGACGGACTCGCGGAAATCGTGGTGTATGAGGATACGGTGGTGCGACTGATGACGCTGTCGGGCGAGGTGCGCATCACGGGAGATGCGCTGTGCCTCGAACGGTACCAAACGGATGCCGTGGTGGTGACGGGACGGTTGTTGGCGGTGGAATTTTTGTGAAAAGGGGGACGACGTGATGTGGATCTGGCGGTGGTGGCGGTGGCTTTGCGGCTATGTGGTGTTTCGCGCGGAAGGCGGCATGTGCGAACGCTTTTTGCAGCTGCTTGCGGAGGGCGCGCATCCTGTGGAGGTGTGGCATGTGCAGTATGCGCAGAGCAGCATCACGGCGACCTGCCGTGTCGCCGACTACAAATGGGTGCGCCCCGCGGCACGCCGCACGGGAACACGCGTGCGGCATATTCGTCAAAGCGGCGCGCATCGGCTGCGCCGTCCGCTCGCGGCGCATGCGGGCGTGGTGGTTGGAGCGGCGTTCGGCATGGCGGTATATATGCTGCTTGCGTCGTCCGTGTGGGTGATCGATGTGCAAACAGAGGACGCAGCGCTCTGCCGCCGCATCGAAACGCAGCTTGCCGCATCGGGACTTGTGAAAGGCGCGAATATTCGCGCGGTGGATACGGCGGCGGTGAGCATGGAGGCGATTGCGGCGATCGATGAGCTGCATCAACTGTCCCTCTATTTTGACGGTTGCATTGCGCGCGTGGAGGTACGGCTGCAGGAGGAGCATGCGCCGCTTCCCGATAACACGCCCGCGAATATCGTCGCGGCAGCGGACGGGGTCGTGCGCAAGGCGCAGGTGACGGCGGGACAATCGCTCGTGCAGGTGGGTGAAGCGGTCGTGGAGGGGGATTTGCTTGTTTGCGGCGCGATCGAAACGGAAAAAGGGGTGTTGCTGCGGCATGCGCGCGCGGTGATTTTGGCGCAAACCACGCGTGAATTCACCGTGACCGCTTCAAGGGAAGAGTGGCGCGCTGTGCCGGCGAAAACGGTGGTGCAACCGACATTGCAGCTGTTTGATCGGCATTTGCCGCTTTACAGCGACACGCTTGAAACGGCGGATATGCTTCACGATGAGGGGGAAGCGTGGCTGATGCTGTTCGGCACGCCGTTGCCGCTCGGTGTCACTTGGACGCGTTATGAAGCGCAGCGTGAGAGGCCCGTCACTCTCAGCAAGGAAGCGGTACAAACGCTTGCGCAGTGGCGGATGCTGGCGCGTGCGCGCCGGGCGCTCGGCGAGACAGAGGTGCTGGATGTTGCACTTAACGGGGCGTGGGACGGCGAGGTATATACCTTAACGGCAACCTTCACCTGCCTTGAGGATATCGCGAAAACCGTGCCGTTGCTCACCGACATGACATAACCCGTCGCTGCGGGGCATATATATGGCTGACGACATAAGAAAGGATGGTCAGCAAATGAGAAGTTTTGTACCGGAGGGCGTGCGGGTGCATGAAGAACATAATCGGCGGGTGTTGCAGGATGCGGCATTGCTTGCCGCTGCCATGGAAAAGGGCGAGGTGCTTGAGGCGACGGTAACGATGTGCGATGCGGCGCATAATCTGCATGTGAAGCTGCCGTGTATGCGCGGTGTTATTCCTTATGAGGAAGGGGCAATCGGCATCGCGGAAGGCACGGTGCGCGATATCGCGTTGCTGTCGCGTGTCGGTAAGTCGGTGAGCTTTGTTGTCGATCGCATCGAGGAGGATGAAAGCGGTAAGGTGGCGATCTTGTCGCGCCGCGCCGCGCAGGAACGCTGTCGCGATGCAATGGTCGCGCATTGGCGTGCGGGGGATATTGTCGAGGCGCGTGTGACCAGGCTTGAGCCGTTCGGCGCGTTTGTCGATATCGGTTGCGGGCTGCCTGCGCTGTTGCCGATTGCGTGCATGTCGGTCAGTCGCATCACGCATCCGCGCGACCGTGTGAAGGTCGGCGATATGTTGCGCTGTGTTGTCAGCACGGTGGAGGATGGGCGCATTTGTTTATCGCTGCGCGAACTGCTCGGTACATGGCAGGAAAACGCGGCTCAGTTCACCGTCGGTGAAACGGTGCTCGGTGTGGTGCGCTCGGTGGAATCGTACGGCGTGTTTGTGGAGCTTGCGCCCAATTTGGCGGGGCTTGCCGAGCCGCATGAAGGTGTGAGTGTCGGGCAGACAGCGTGTGTATACATCAAGAGCATTTTGCCCGATAAAATGAAAGTGAAGCTCGCCATCATCGATGTCGGTGAGTCGCTCGCTTCACCGCCGCCGCTCACCTATTTTGTCGATGCGGCAGCAATCGCGCGGTGGGATTATGCGCCGCCCCAAAGCGGTCGCTGCATCGGCACGGTGTTTGACAGGGAAGATGCTTGACAAACTCCCGCTCGGCGTGTATGATACTGAATGCAGCCATTCGCTGCGGCCGGTTCGAAATCCATCCCGGCCTAAAACAAAACTAGGAGGAATGACAAATGAAACAGAACTCTTCGCTGCACCGCCTGACGCAGACGGCTTTGATCGCGGCACTCTATGCGGTGCTGACGCTTATCTTGCCTGTCGCTTCGTTTGGGCCGGTGCAGCTTCGTTTTTCCGAGGCGCTCACGCTGCTGCCGGTTATCAGCAAGCGCGCGATTATCGGTTTAACGATCGGCTGCGCCATCGCCAATGCACTCGGTGTGGCAATGGGCGCGAACATCGCGGGCGCTTGGGATATCCTGTTCGGCGCGGCGGCAACGCTGATTGCGGCGCTGTTGTCGTATGCATGCCGTTGTGTGCGCATCAAGGGCGCGGCGGTGCTGTCGGCAATTTTCCCGATTCTTGTTAACGCGGTGATCATCGGTGCGGAGCTGACATGGGTGGTACTCGATACCTTCACCCTCGGCGGCTTTTTGCTCATGGCGGGCCAGGTGGCGCTGGGTGAAATTGTCCCTTGCTTGGTGGGCGGTGTTTTGTTAGTAAAAGTGCTTGAAAAGACGGGGCTTTCCGCCAAGATATTTAGTGAATGACGAAAACCGTGCGGTTTTCCCTTGCTTTTTTTAAAAAAGTAGTCTACAATACTTATTGAGGGAAGACAGATTCCCGTATATCCCGTAAATGACGCACGGAAGTGCCAAGGAAAGGAGAAAAAATCCCATGCAAAAGATCATTCGCAAGAAAGTCTATGATACCGAGACTGCGACCGTGATCGCGAAGAAGATCTGCGGCGAGTTTGGTGACCCCGCGGGCTATGAGGAGATTCTTTATCAGGCTCCCGAAGGCCATTTCTTTGTGTACGGCATCGGCGGCGAGACCTCTCCCTATGCGCAGGAAAAGATTGCCTGCATCTCGAAGGAGAAGGCGGCTGTTTGGGCTGACGCGTAAGGCGCAAACGATCATGACGGTAAAAACCGCATTCGGCTTTTGTGGATTTGAAAAGCGGAATGCGGTTTTTTCTTTTCGATAAAAAGGAGCGATGTGTAAATGAAGCTGCAATATCTCGGCACCGCGGCCGCCGAAGGCTTTCCCGCACTGTTTTGCGCATGCGAGGCGTGTGTGCGCGCCCGAAAAGAGGGCGGCAAAAACCTGCGTTTGCGCGCGGGCGCAATCATCAACGATACGGTGCTTATCGATTTCCCGCCGGATGTGATGACTTTTTCGCAGCGCCTCGGTGTGGATTTTTCGAATATTCGCGATGTGTTTGTCACGCATTCGCACTCCGATCATTTCGACGCGGAGGATCTGGCGATGCGGCGTAATCCCGTGTTTTGTCGTTTGGCGGATGAGCGTCCGCTGAATGTGTATGCCAACAAGGCGGCGATTGATCGCTTTTTTGAATATGCGCGGCATGAGGACGGCGACCCCGCGACCTATTTAAATTTCACCGAACTTGCCTATTATACCCCCTTTACGGCGGAAAACGGGCTGACATTTACGCATCTGCCTGCCGATCATGCGCACGATGAAAACGCGGGTATCTACCTTGTGGAGGACGGCGAGAAAACGTTGCTCTATGCGCACGATACGGGCGCATTCCCCGAGGAAACGATGGCATTTCTCAAAACCAAATCAATCGATCTCATCAGCATCGATTGCACCTACGGTAAGCAGCCGTGGAGCAAGGGACACATGGGTATTCCCGCCGACCGTCAAATGGTGGATGCGCTGCGTAAAGCGGGCGCGGTTCATAAAGACACGGTTGTGATCGTCAACCATTTCACGCACAACTGCGGCTTGCTGCATACGGAGCTGGAGGAACAGGTGAAGGACGACGGCTTCCTCGTGTCCTATGACGGCATGATCGTAGAGATATAAGATATAGAAAAAAGGCACTATGCATTTGCATAGTGCCTTTCGTTATGTTCGTTTATCGCTCGCTGCCGAGGAAGAACAGCGCCATGGTGCCGGGGCCGGCGTGACCGCCGATGACCGAGCCGAGGCAGTTGATCAGCTGCACATCCGCGCCTGTGATGTCGCGAACGTATTGAGCGGTTTTTTCCGCTTCTTCTTCGCAGTCGCCGTGGCTGAGAAACACCGTGGCAGTGGTGGGATCTTCGATCATGGTCGCTTTCATGCGATTGGCAAGTTCTTTGAGGGAGGCTTCACGTCCGCGCACCTTGTCGACCGAGACGAGATGACCTTCGTTATCCACATGCAAAATCGGTTTGATGCCGAGCAGCGAGCCGACGACAGCCGTCGTTTTCGGCACGCGACCGCCGCGATGCAGGAACATCAGATCATCCACCGTAAACCAGTGGCAAAGATTCAGCTTGTTGGCTTCTGCCCACGCGGCGTTATCTTCAAGGCTCATGCCGTTGTCGCGGTTGTTGGCAACAAAATGCACAAGAAGTCCCTGACCCAGCGAAGCGCACAGCGTATCCACCACGAGAATGGTGCGCTCGGGATATTTCTCTTTCAGTTCTTCGACCGCTTGCAGGCAGGATTGATAGGTGCCCGACAGACCGCTCGAGAAGCACATATGCAAAATATCCTCGCCACCTTGCAGGATCGGCTCAAAATATTCCACAAAACGGAAGGCGTTTGCTTGGTTGGTCGAAACGCGCTCCTTGTTGCGCATCGCGGCATACACTTCGGCGAGGGAGACGCCTTGATCGGGACCTTCGATGTATTCGGTATCATTGAGCACAAAGCCGAGCCCGACATAGCCGATGCCACGCTCGGTGTAATACGAATACGGCAGGTCGCAGGTGGTTTCGGTTGTAATGCGATAGGCCATAGAAATACCTCCATATAGCACGAAAAAGAATCGATAAAACTTATCATCTGGTTTTCGAAACCATATTACACTGTTTTGCGGCACTTGTCAAGGGGTGATGTGAAATTTCAGCGAAATAATGTGCGACACAATGCGACAGCGCGTGTGCCGTCAAAGCCACCCGGCACATGCGCATAGTGCGGCAAATCGGCAAAACGGATCGCGTAGGCGGCGAGTTGTTCTTCGGTCATGGCGACAGGTGCGTCAATAAGTGTTTCGAGCAGGGACAGCAGCCGCCCGTCAAAGAGAGCGTGAAGCGCTGCAGCGCGTGCGGGCGTGTGTTCCTCGGCGCAGGCGATGAGGGCGGGCAGAAATACCGCGCAGGCTTGTCCGTGCGGGATGCCGAAATCTTCGGTCAGCACATAGCCGAGCGGGTGCGGGAACGCGGTGCCGCATTCGTTAAGCACCATACCCGCATAGAGCGATCCGCAAAACAGCTTGTCGCGCGTCGCGTTATCGGGCAGCGCGTTGTCGCACAGGTATTGCAAACCGTCGGCAAGCAGCGTCAGCGCTTGTTCGGCGAACATGGTGCTCACCGTATCACACGCGGGATTTAAGTAACCCTCCACCGCATGCGCGAGTGCATCGAGCGCGGTGGAAACGGTGGTGTCGCGCGGCATGGAATCGGTATAGCGCGGATCGCAAAACGCGCATTTCGCATACAGTGCAGGATGCTTGACGCTGCGCTTTTTGCCGTTTTGATCGGTCAACACCGCCACCGCCGACACCTCGCTGCCTGTTCCCGCGGTTGTGCCGCACAGCATCAACGGCAACGGCTCGTGCTTAAAGCGTTTTTCAAAAATCGCGTTCGGATCGGGCATAAAATGTGTCGCCATGATCGCGGTTGCCTTGGCGGCATCCATCACCGATCCGCCGCCGATCGCAAGAATACTGTGCACGCGCGCGGCTTCGGCAGCCTGTGCCGCGTAGCGGCATTGCAGCAGTGTCGGGTTCGGGTCGATGTGCGGGAACACCGTCGCCTCCACCTTCGCCGCCTTCATCGCCGCGAGTGCATCGGCAAGCGCGCCGCTTTTTTCGGCCGCCGATCCGCTTGTCATGATAAGACAGCGTTTACCGTAGGATGCTGCGCGCGCACCGCAATCGGCGAGCGCACCCTCGCGAATAATCAGTTCAACGGGCATGTGGGCATGGACAGGGGTCATGGTATGCCTCTCCTTTCAATGGAATATGCGCAAAACACTTGCGTTTTTTGCGAAAAAAAGGTATAGTTATATTCGGGTAAATGTTTATATTCTTCAGTATAGCATATTTTGCAAAAATGGCAACGCTGTTTTGCAAAAAACGAGACGGGCGGTGACGAAAATGCGGTGGTTTCGAGTAGGGGATCTTCTCCCCGTAGCTTTGGTGCTGCTGGTGATCGTCGCGCTCGGTATCGGCGGCTTTACGGCAGTTTCGGGACAGCGGTTGACGGTGACAACGCCGCAAGAGAAATTGGTTTTTTCGCTCAGCACCGATCGCGAAACCGTCCTGATCGGCAACGACGGGTTGGCGTTGACAGTTGTGATCGAAAACGGCAGCGCTTTTGTGCGCACGGCGGATTGCCCCGATCAGGTGTGTGTGCA
>JAZURB010000020.1:0-9440 GCA_045605945.1 Acutalibacteraceae bacterium | reverse complement strand
CGCCGCCCTCCACGGTTGGCGCGTAGGGCGCGGATTTATCCGCGCCGTCATAGCGGAAGGCATAAATGCCTTCCCTACAATGTTGCCACTAGATCGTGCGAACGCAAAAAGAACGTAGGGATAAACCCTACGGTCTTTTATCGATTGCGTTATAAAGCTTTCAGTCGCAAATTAGCGAGCCTTTTGCTCCTCCGCGACCACAAGAACCGCACCCCCAGCCACAGCCGCCACAGCGATGAACACGATCGCGTTGGAAGCGTCGCCGGTCTTCGCACTGTCGGTGCCCGCCTTAGCGGTGGTCTTCGCAACAGTGGTGGTAGCGTCGGACTGAGCCTTGGTGGTCACGACATCGCCGGTCTTGGGGCCGATAGACAGCTCCTTCACGATCACTTCGCCGCCGACAGCAAAGATGCGGACGGAAGAAATGGTGAAGTACGCGTCAGCCGCCGTCGCATCGCCTTGCTCGGAGAGGATGAGATCGTCAGCACAGCCGAGCTGCTTCACGGGGATAGAGCCCTTATAGGTGCCGGGAACAAGATCCTTCGTAGCGCCCGATTGCAGGTCGCCGTTCGCAGCATCGATGAGATAGTTCAGCGTCTCGCCACGGCCTTTCGCAGCCTGCTCATCGGGGTTTTGGCCGCCGAAATACAGGATGATGTTCGAGGCGCCGGTCTTGACTTCGAAATCATAGTTCAGGTAGCACTCCGCATCGTTGACCATGCACTTCGCCCAAGAAGCCTCGTCGGGGTTGGTGTAGGTCGCGGTCGGCCAACCTGCATTAGCGGTGAATTTGTAGCCGGTGCCTTCTGCAGCCACGGTAACAGAACCGTCGCCGCCGTCTTTGCAGACGAACTTATCCGCCGAAGCGGGGAGCAGGCTAACTTTTTCGGCGGCAGAAACGGTGGAAGCCATCATGGAGAACGCCATGGTCGCGAGAACCGCCACTGCAAGCACAACAGAAAGTACTTTTTTCATTGGAAATTCCTCCTTAAATATTACACCTGATTTTCCAGGCGATTTACATAATTATTGCTCTTGCTTTTTCTTGGACATCACAACCGACACCGCAATCAGCGCCGCCGCAACAATCGCCACGATGATGAAGATCACCGCGTTGCTGACATCGCCGGTCTTAGCGCTGTCCTGCTTCGCCGTATCCTGCTTGGTCACGGTCGTGGTGGAGCCGCCCGCAAGAGTGGTGGACGCAGTGGACTCGGTGGACTCGGTGGTACCTTCGCCGTCAGCCGCGCCGACAGACAGCTCGTTGACGATCACTTCGCCGCCGACCGCGAACACTTTCATGCCCGAAACGGTGAACTTGCCGTCGGCAAGATAAGCCGCACCGCAGCCGAGATCGCTCGCCTTAACGAAACCTTTATAGATACCGACAGCAATGTCGCCGCTCTCGCTGTTCACTTTGCTCTGGTCGATGAACTTGTTCAGAGACACAAAAGTGCCCTCGGGGAGGTCCTTGTCGCCGGGGTTGATGCCCGCAAAGAACACATACACATTCGCTTCGCCCGACTTAACTTCGAAATCATAGTACAGTACGGTTTCATCCGAAGCGGTATCCAGCGTGATCTGGGAGTCCTCGATGTGATAGTACGCGCTCGGCCAGCCTTTGTCCGCCACGAACTTGTAGCCGTTGCCTTCCGCGGTCACGGTGACATTGCCGTCGCCGCCCGCAACGCAGGTGAACTTATCCGCCGAATCGGGCAGCAGGGAATCTCTGTCCTCTGCAGGATCGGTGGTATTGTTCGTAGTGGTGGTCGTGGTGGTCTCTTCGGTCACGGTCGTGGGGATCGTGACGCCGCCATCCACAATCGTGAGCTCCGTCGGCGTATCAAAGTTCATCCAATCATCATACATTTCGCATTTCTCCGCCACAGCGAAAATTGCGGTGTTCTCGGTGATCTCTTTCTTCGCTTCGAAGGTGATGGTCAGGATCACGCCGCCTGCAGCAGCGGGAGCGGGCGTCGAATAATCCAATGCCGCGATGGAAATCTCTTCATAAAGCGTGTTACCCACGGCAGCGGTTTTGACTGTGCACTCCTCCATTTCCGCGAGGAAGCCGCTTGTTGCCGTGTTTGCCACGGACATAAACGTCTTGTTATAACGCAGCACGAAGTTGAACGAGCCGACATTCGCGATCTCGTTGGTAGACAGCGTAATGTCAAACTTCTCGCCTGCAGCGATCGTTTCGCCGGCCGCCTTCTCGATCTTGGAGATCGTGATGACCGCACCCTCGTCCGCAGCAACCGCCACGGGAACGATCGAAACCGCCAGCAGCAACAGCGCCATGACAATTCCTAAAACTTTTTTCATAATGTTCGTCCTCCTTTTCGACACAAATGTCGACAAATACACACTTATACAATACCACACCTTTCTCCGTTTTGCAAGCATTTCTTTTGATAATTTATAACGCGGAAATTTCGCCTTGCGCAATCCCCTTCTCTTATGTTATACTTATTTATAAAGAATTTTGTCGAAAGGGGCTCGTTTTATGAAAAAACACAGCCTTTGCGCCATCGCCTGTGCGATGAGTATACTATTCAGCGGATGCGCCGCAAGCGGCGAAACGGTGTTTCGCCCGTGGTCGTTGCTGTTGCTTGTCGTCGCGTTGCTGACCGCTGCCATGGCGGGTTACGGCACGATGAATTATCGCCGTTATTTGAAACGCAAGCGCCGCGAGCGCGCGCGCAAACGCGATATTCGCCCGATGCATCCGTTTATTTACAGCATGTACATTGCCACGGCGGTGTTGTTGATCGTATTTTTTATCGTCTGCCGCGGCGCAGCTCCCACAGAGCCGACCACCGATGCACCGCCTGCGGACAACGCGCAAACAACTGACACCACGGTCGCTTACAGCGAACCGATCGATCCCGATGCAGCAACGCCCGCAACGGGATTGACCCCTGCTGCCGCTGCGCAAACAGCGCCCGCACAATGGGGCATTACCTGGGAAATATTCGAGGGCACGACCGCGCTGCCCTCCTATCAGCGCGCACAAGCCGTTACCTTTGCGGACGGCGATGCATATTTTGCACTGAACGGCGTTGCGGCATTTCGCGGCAACAACTATCGCGACAGCGCGACCTTCGGTACCGCCGATGTAAAGAAAAAGACGGTGGATACCACATGGACCGTCACCACGGGCAAGCTGACCAACGCCGACGGCACGACCTGGGAAGGCAGTGGTTGGACGGGTCAGCCGCTTATTGTCGAATGGCCCGCAGCGGTGCGCAAAATCATGAATTTATACGAGAACAAGCAGCAAAAAGACGGCTTGGTCGAAGTCATCTATGCGACGCTGGACGGCAAAATTTATTTCCTTGACCTCGAGGACGGCAGCTTTACGCGCGATCCGCTGGATATCGGCATGCCGTTCAAAGGTGCGGGCAGTCTCGATCCGCGCGGATATCCGCTGCTTTATGTCGGCTCGGGCGACGAAAACAGCAGCGGCGCCAGTCCACGTATGTATATCATCAGCCTGATCGACGGATCGATCCTGTTTGAATACGGTCACGATGACCCGCTCTCGAAGCGCACCGATAACGACAACTGGTGCGCATTCGACTCCTCCCCGCTCGTGTGCGAAGCGAACGATACGCTGATCTGGCCGGGTGAAAACGGTCTGCTTTACACCATGCGACTGAACACGCTGTATGACTCGATCGGCGGCACGATTGCCGTCAAACCGTCAACCCCGATCGTCACGCGCTATAACACCTCCCGCTCGGGCGATAAATCCTATTGGCTCGGGTATGAGGCGAGCTGCGTTGTGGTGGATCATTATCTGTATATCTCCGAAAACGGCGGTCTGTTCTACTGCATCGACCTGAACACCATGCAGCTCATCTGGACGCAGGATACCAAGGACGACTCCAACAGCACGCCTGTGTTTGAGAAGGTTTCCGCCACGGCAGGCTATCTGTATACCGCGCCGTCGCTGCATTGGACGGCGAACGACCGCCAACAGGGCACGATCGGTATTTATAAACTGGATGCCGTAACAGGCGAGATCGTTTGGCAGAAAAATTACGATGTAAACACCGTGTCGGGCGTGTCGGGCGGCGTGCAATCCTCGCCGCTTCTCGGCAAGAAAGGTACGGCACTGGAAAATACGATTTATTATACGATTGCGCGCACCCCGACCGCCGATCAAGGCTTGTTGGTGGCGCTCGATACCGCTACGGGTGAGGAGCGTTGGCGCATGACGATGACGCATTACGCATGGAGCTCGCCTGTCGCGGTGTATGACGATGACGGCACGGGCTATCTGGTGGTATGCGACTCGGGCGGCGAGCTGTTCTTCATCGACGGTAAGACGGGCGATGTGCTGCATACCGAAACGGTCGGCGCGATGGTGGAAGCCTCGCCCGCCGTATATAACAACCGTCTGGTCGTCGGCACCAAATGCCAAAAAATTCGTGGCTTGAAGATCCAATAATCCCACCGCTTGCGCATAAGATACTCACAAAGGAGGCGTTTGCCGTGCGCATGATTTATAAAATCGATGTGGACTGCGCGATTTGCGCGGGAAACATGGAAGAAGCCGCCAATAAAGTGGCGGGCATTCGCAAAGCGACCGTCAATTTCATGCTGCTGAAAATGATTGTCGATTTTGAAGAGGATGTAACCGATACGCGTGCCGTGATGAAGGATGTTCTCAAAGCGTGCCGCAAGGTCGCCTTTGGCTGCGACATTGTAATTCGCTGACGGGAGGCACCCGAATGACTCGAAAGCAACGCATCATGCTGGCGCGTATTATCGCGGCGGCTGTAGGAACGATCGCGGCGGCATTTGTGCCGCTTAGCGGTATATGGCGACTCGGAATTTACCTTGTGCCGTATTTGATCATCGGTTATGATATATTGATCAAAGCCTTTATGGGACTGTTTCACCGCCGTTTATTCGACGAAAATTTCCTCATGGCGGTAGCAACGGTGGGCGCCTTGGTGCTCGCCGTTACCCGCACGGGAGATTACACCGAAGCGGTGGCAGTCATGCTGTTTTATCAGCTCGGTGAGTGGTTTCAAAGCTACGCCGTGGGCAAAAGCCGCCGACACATCGGCGAGCTTATGGATATTCGCCCCGATATTGCCAACATTGAGCAAGACGGTGAGTGGGTCGCGGTTGACCCGTTTGAAGTGGAAATCGGCAGCCGCATTGCCGTGTTCCCCGGCGAAAAAGTGCCGATCGACGGCGTTGTCGAAAGCGGCACCTCATCACTCGACACCGCAGCACTCACGGGCGAAAGCGTGCCGCGCGATGTGGCAGCGGGCGATGAGATCCTCAGCGGCTGCATCAACCTGTCGGGTATGCTGATCGTGCGTACCACCAAAGAATTCACCGACTCGACCGTGTCGAAAATTCTCGACATGGTGGAAAACGCTTCCAATCGTAAAGCGCGCTCGGAAGCATTTATTTCGCGGTTCGCCAAGGTGTATACGCCCGCCGTATGCATCGGCGCGCTGGCGTTGGCGCTGTTGCCGCCGCTTGTGCGTATTCTCGGCGGAATGCCTGCCGATTTCGGCGAATGGATATACCGCGCGCTCACCTTCTTGGTTATCAGCTGCCCGTGTGCGCTGGTTGTGAGCATTCCGCTGACATTCTTCGCGGCGATCGGCGGCGCAAGCCGTTTGGGTATTTTGGTGAAGGGTTCGAATTATCTCGAAGCCCTCTCCCGCGCCGAAACGGTCGTGTTTGACAAAACCGGTACACTGACGCGCGGCGAATTTACCCCCATCGCCGTTTGCCCCCACGGCATCGACAGCGACCGTCTGCTGATGCTCGCGGCACACGCCGAAAGCATCTCCACCCACCCCGTCGCGGTCGGCATCACCCGCAGCTATGCGGGCGCGATCGACGCGCAGCGCGTGACCGCCGCGCACGAAATTGCCGGACGCGGCATCAAAGCCGTTGTCGACGGCGAGAGCGTTGTGCTCGGCAACGCCGCGTTTATGAAAGAAGAAGGCATAACGCCGCCTGCCGTCGATACGCTCGGCACCGTGGTGTTTGCGGCGATAAACGGCAGCTACAGCGGCTATATTGCGGTGAGCGATACCGTGAAGCCGTCGGCAAGCGCCACCGTAAAAGCGCTGGCCGCCATGGGCATCACCGACACGGTGATGCTCACGGGTGACGCAGCACCCATTGCTCGCACCGTGGCAAGCGAAGTCGGCGTTGCGCGTGTGCACGCAGGGCTGCTCCCCGCCGACAAGGTGGCACACATCGAAACCATGCTCGAAGAATGCCGCGGCACGCTGGTATTTGCAGGCGACGGCATCAACGACGCGCCCGTGCTGTCCCGTGCCGATATCGGCATCGCGATGGGCGGTGTCGGCTCGGATGCTGCCATCGAAGCGGCAGATCTGGTTATCATGGACGACGACCCGCAAAATGTGGCGCGCGCGATCAAGCTCGCAAAACGCGCGACCCGCATCGTTTCGCAAAATATTGTGTTCGCGCTGGGCGCCAAAGGTATCTGCTTGTTGCTGGGCGCTGTCGGCCTCGCCAACCTTTGGCTCGCTGTGTTCGCCGATGTCGGCGTGATGGTCATCGCGATTTTGAACGCGGTGCGCATGCTGTCGGTGAAACAGTTATAAAGTAAAAGGAGTGTTTATAGTATGAAATTCTGTTCTTCCTGCGGACAAATGCTGGATGATCACGATTTGTTTTGCGACAGCTGCGGCGCGCGCCAATCGGCGGATGATATCGACGCTGCGCCCGCACAGGCTGCTACGCAAATGTTTGTCCCGCCGTCGGTCGGCGGTGATACACGCGTGGTGGAGCCGCCGACGCAGGTCGTGCCGACGGTTTCGCTCGAGCAAACGCCGACAATGCCGCCGCGCAAAAAGAGCTTATCCACACCGCTGTTGGTGTTGATCGTCGCCGCTATCGCCACGGTGGTACTTACGCTGATCGTGCTGACGATCGTGTTGTTGACCTCGGGCAGCAGGGGCGATAAAGCGCCCGCCGCAAACGGCAGTGTGCCGTCTGCCGCCGTTGTCGAGCAAGTGCTTTGCGACGATACGCAGAAACTGCTCAGCGGCATCTTCCTGCGCAATCCACCTGCAAACAGCGACACGCTGGGTTATATCGATATTGTCAACGCGGTCAACGATTATGCCGAGGCAGTCGGCGCCGCAAAAGTCAGCACGGTTGATCAACGCCGCGACGATACACAAAACGCCGATATTTACACCTTCGTTTTCGACAACGGTGCCGCAACAGTGGAAATCGTTACGCAAGAGGATTCCGTGATGCAAGTCGCCACAAGCATTTCGCGCTATAACGCGGGCTTGCAAGTCGAATACGATAATGTGCTGCTTATCGGCTTAGTGGATGCGGTGGCGCCGCTTGTCCCCGCCTCCCGTCCGCAATCGGATTATTACACCAATCTGCCCTGGCATGTGAACAGCATCAGCACGAACTATCGCATTCTCTCGGACGATTCCGCCGCCGCTTCTTACAGCAGCAGCGCATGGGATTTTTCGTATACATATAACCCTGTCCTTATTACGCTGACGGCAACACACGAAGATTTCGATCCCACAGCGACCACGACCACGACTGCAACTACCACAACGACGGCGGCAACCACAACGACGACCGCCCCCACACAACCGCTGCTTGTTCTGCCGTCCGCCTCGCAACAGCACGGTGCCGTGCTCTACGATGTGCAATCCGCGGACGGCTATGTCAACATGCGCTACGGTCCGTCGCTGGATCACGCCGTAGTGACCACCGTACCGAGCGGCACGCGCCTGTCCGTGACCGCATCCGACGGCGGCTGGTTCTACACCGAATACAACGGTATGCGCGGTTGGGTTCACAATCTGGAGCTGAAGGCGGTAGTTTCGGCGCCGCAGTTGGTCTTCCCGAACTCGTACTTACCCGAAGCAACCGTGTATTATGTGATCACCTCGGACGGCGCCAACCTGCGCTGCGGCCCCGCCACCTCGTACGCGCTGATCGTCAACATTCCGGAAGAGAAAGCCGTGGAAGTCGTTTCCGTGCAGGGGGATTGGTGCTTCGCTTACTTCAACGGCACCGCCGGTTGGTTGCACATGAGCTCGCTGAGCGAATAACAGCACGGCGCGCCGATTTAAACTGCATCCACCCTCAAAAAAAAGACGCCCTCGGCGTCTTTTTTGTTTTTATGAAAATAATGGTAGCAAAAGCGGCGAACATCTGCTATAATAGAGCAGAGGTGACTAAAACTATGGTTTTTAACAACATTCTCGAAGCGATCGGCGGCACGCCGATCATTCGATTATCCAATATGGTCGATACCGACAGCGCCGAGATCCTCGTCAAATTTGAGGGACTCAATGTCGGCGGCTCGATCAAAACGCGCACGGCTTACAACATGATCTGCGAGGCGGAAAAGCAAGGCCGCATCCATAAGGATACGATCATTGTCGAGCCGACCAGCGGCAATCAAGGCATCGGTCTGGCGCTCGTGGGTGCGGTGCGCGGCTATCAAACCCGTATCATCATGCCCGATTCGGTCAGTGAGGAACGCCGCAAGCTCGTCGAGCATTACGGTGCCGAGGTGATCCTTGTGCATGACGCGGGCAATATCGGCGCTTGCATTGAAGAATGCCTGCAGCTGGCGCTGAAGATGCAGGCAGAGGACGAGCGCGTATTTGTGCCGCAGCAGTTTGAAAATCCCGCCAATGTCGCCATTCAGCGCGCGCAAACAGGTGTGGAGATCCTCGAGCAGGTCGGCGGCCCGATTCACGGTTTTTGCTCGGGCATCGGCACGGGCGGCACGATCACGGGCATCGGCGAAACGCTCAAAGTCCACAATCCCGACATCGAGATCTGGGCGGTCGAGCCCGAAGACGCCGCGATTTTGTCGGGCGGCTCGATCGGCACCCATTTGCAAATGGGCATCGGCGACGGCGTGATCCCCAAGATCCTCAATCTGGATATCTTCAACGATATTTGCATCATCAAGGACGAAGAGGCGATAAAGACCTCCAAGGATCTCGCCTCCAAGGAAGGCATTATGTGCGGCATCTCGAGCGGTACGAATGTTGCCGCCGCGATGAAGCTGGCGAAAAAGCTCGGTCCGGGCAAAACGGTGGTCACCGTCCTTCCCGATACCGCCGAACGCTATTTCTCCACCCCGTTGTTTGGATAAGAATATTACTTTTGAAATAGAGTTGGATAAATTACCCGCCGTAGGGCGGGGGCTTGCTCCCGCCGCATTTTTAACAAAAAAAGCGCAGACGATATTGCTCGTCTGCGCTTTTAGATTTATAATAGAAACGGTGATATGTATGGAAGCAACTTTGCCCAAGCGAAAACATCCTCGATTAAAACATTATGACTATAGCGCTGCCGGCGCATATTTTATCACAATTTGTGTTCAAGGGCGGCGTTGCTTGCTGTCCCGTATAACCGGTCAGGAACTGTCCACC
>JAZURB010000019.1:0-3144 GCA_045605945.1 Acutalibacteraceae bacterium | reverse complement strand
ATCTGGTTACCGTAGGAGCTGTAACCTGCTGCTGCCGTCGTCACAATGGTGCGCTGCGGCAGCTTGCCCGCCATGGTATCGGCAACGGGGAGCAGCGGATCGGCAGCGCCCGTCACACGCATAGCTTGATACACATAACTGCGACCGGACAGCGGATCGCGAATCGCGCCGCCGATGCAGGTTGCCGCGCCGCCGAACGGCTCGATCTCGGTAGGATGGTTGTGGGTTTCGTTCTTAAAGAGGAACAGCCACTTCTCGGTTTCACCCTCAACATCCACATCCACCTTAACGGTGCAGGCGTTGATTTCTTCGGATTCATCCAGCTTCGGGAGCATGCCCTTGGCTTTCAAGTAACGCATACCCATCGTCGCAACATCCATCAGGTTGATCGGCTTGGTGCGACCGAGTTCGTTGCGAATGGCGATATAATCCTCATATGCCGCTTGCACCTTCGCGTCCTCACAAGTCACCTCGTCGATGGTGGTGAGGAAGGTGGTGTGGCGGCAGTGATCGGACCAATAGGTGTCGATCATGCGGATCTCGGTGATGGTGGGGTCGCGATGCTCACCCTTGAAATATTCTTGGCAGAACGCGATATCATCCGCGTCCATCGCCAGACCGTATTGCTTCACAAACGCAGCGAGCTGCTCGCGGTTGAGGTCAATAAAGCCATGCAGCGTGTCGACCGCAGTCGGCACATCATAGGTCACATTGAGAGTCTCAACGGTATCGAGCGACGCTTCGCGGCTCTCAACAGGGTTGATAACATGCTTCTTGATCGCGGCAAGTTCCTCAGCGGAAATGTCGCCCTCCAAAATGTACACACGCGCGGTGCGCACAAGCGGACGATCGCCGCAGGACACGATCTGGATGCACTGTGCGCAGGAATCGGCGCGCTGATCGTATTGACCGGGGAGATATTCCACCGCAAACACGATGCCGTCCGTCTCGGGCAGCGCTGTGTACACATCGTCCAGCTGCGGCTCGGAAAACACCGTTTTCTCGGTGGCTTTGAGCAGCTGCTCGTCGATACCCTCGACATCATAGCGATTGAACAGGCGCAGCGATTTCACGGAAGAGATGAGCAGCTGCGAACGGATCGCGCCGAGCAGTTGACCCGCTTCCACCGCATACGGCGGTTTCTTTTCAACAAATAAACGGTAAACAGACACGGTGAGTGCCTCCTTTTTTGGGATTTATTGGGCCGCCGCCAGCGCGCGAGCGCCGATGTCACGACGGTAAAAACTACCTTCGAACGAAATGCTCGGCACCGCTTTGTAAGCGATATCGAGTGCCTCTTGCAGCGTGGCTGCCGTGGCGGTCACGCCCAGAACACGGCCGCCGTTGTTGACGAGCGCGCCATCTTTAAGCGCGGTGCCCGCGTGGTACACGATGACACCCTCTGCCCCGCCGTTTTCGTCAAGACCTTGCAGCACAAAGCCTTTGTCATAGCTTTCGGGATAGCCGCCCGACGCGATGATGACACACGCGGCAGCGCCGTCGTCAAACGAGACATCGACGGTATCGAGTGTGCCGTTTGCGCACGCCTGCATCACGGTGAGCAGGTCGGATTTGAGCAGCGGCAACACCACTTGCGTTTCGGGATCGCCGAAGCGGCAGTTGTATTCGATAACCTTCGGGCCGTTCGGCGTGAGCATCAAGCCGAAATAGAGGCAGCCCGCAAACGGACGACCCTCAGCATTCATTGCTTCGATAGTGGGCAGGAAGATCGTTTCCATGCACACCGCAGCGATATCCGCCGTGTAATACGGGTTGGGAGCCACCGTACCCATGCCGCCGGTGTTCAAACCCTTGTCACCGTCGAGGGCGCGCTTATGATCCATGGAGCTGACCATAGGAACAAGCGTTTTGCCGTCGGTAAACGCGAGAACGGACACCTCGGGACCGGTGAGGAATTCTTCGACAACGATCTGATCGCCGCTCTTGCCGAACTTGTGATCGTTCATGATGCTGTCGACCGCATCGATCGCTTGCTCGCGGGTCTCACAAATGAGAACACCTTTGCCGAGCGCCAGACCGTCTGCCTTGACAACGAGCGGCAGCGCAGCTTCCTTCACATAGGCAAGCGCGGCAGCAGCGTCGTCAAACACTTCGTAGCCTGCGGTGGGGATGTTATATTTTTTCATCAGATTTTTCGAGAACACCTTGCTGCCCTCGATGATCGCCGCATTGGCTTTCGGGCCGAACGCGGGAATGCCGATCTCGGTCAGGCGATCGACACAGCCGAGCACCAGCGGATCGTCGGGCGCGACGACCGCAAAGTCGATCGCATTTTCTTTGGCAAATTTCACGATGCCGTCAATATCCGTTGCCGACACGGGAACGCAGGTTGCATCCGCCGCGATGCCGCCGTTACCGGGCAGGGCATAAATCGTATCGACCGCAGGATTTTCTTTGAGTTTTTTGATGATAGCGTGCTCGCGCCCGCCACCACCGACAACCATCAATTTCATGAGCGTTTTGCTCCTTTCGATTAGTGGTGGAACAGACGAATGCCCGTGAACGCCATGGTCAGACCGTAGCGATTGCACGCCTCGATGACGATATCATCGCGGATCGAGCCACCGGGCTGCACGATATAAGACACACCGCTGCGGCGCGCACGCTCGATGTTATCATCGAACGGGAAGAACGCGTCACTGCCGAGCGCCACGCCCGAAACGGTCGCCAGATACGCCGCTTTTTCTTCGCGGGTGAGGGGCGCGGGTTGCTCGGTGAAGGTGTTTTGCCACACCTTATCACCGATCACATCCTCATATTCGTCGGAGATGTACACATCGATCGCGTTGTCGCGGTTGGGACGCGGCACATCCGCACGGAAGGGAAGCGCAAGGACTTTCGGATGCTGGCGCAGATGCCAGATGTCCGCCTTGTTGCCCGCCAAACGCACGCAATGGATGCGCGATTGCTGACCACCGCGCCCTGAGCGTTGAAATAAAAGCCCAGCGTCTGTGCGACCGCGCCCGATTTTTCCATCGTTTCGCGCTGCGCCGGCCCAAAGCCATGTTCCAGGGCAAGCTCCTGCGCGCAGGATATGCCATAGAGCAGCACGTCGGCATGGCTGAGCAGCTCCATGGCCTCGCGCACCTGCGCAATGGAGCACAGCTCCAGCGCAGCCTGCTG
>JAZURB010000018.1:0-6302 GCA_045605945.1 Acutalibacteraceae bacterium | reverse complement strand
CCGTGTCTCAGTCCCAATGCGGCCGATCAACCTCTCAGTTCGGCTACCGATCGTCGACTTGGTGAGCCGTTACCTCACCAACTATCTAATCGGACGCGAGCCCATCCTTCAGCGATAAATCTTTGATCACTCTAAGATGCCTTAAAATGATGTTATGCGGTATTAGCGACCGTTTCCAGCCGTTATTCCCCACTGAAGGGCAGGTTGCTCACGCGTTACTCGCCCGTCCGCCACTAAGTTACATCGAAATCCGCCCGAAGGCCTCAATCCATGTAACTCCGTTCGACTTGCATGTGTTAGGCATGCCGCCAGCGTTCGTCCTGAGCCAGGATCAAACTCTCTAAAAATTGTATCTAAACGATGTTCCCATCGTTCAAACCGTTTTCAGAGTTTTGAAAAACTCATTCGACTTTCGTTGGCTTTCCAACAAATTGTCCGTTGTGGTCTCTCACCCACGCGGCAGGCTTGGCCCTGCTGCCATTAAATTTAACGGGTTGGTTTGTTTCGTTTCTTTTGCTGTATTGTTTAATTTTCAAAGACCTGTTTGCTTCCCCGCTTGACACGCTTTCGCGCCTCTCGCGAGACAGCTTTGATATAATATCACGCCTTCCCTAAATTGTCAACACCTTTTTTGAACTTTTTTTGAGAATTTTTTCGCGTTGTGGAATAGAGGAAAACAGGGCTACAAGATGTTGTGCTTCAGCGTTTTTTCAGGAATGACAGCTTCGTTTCCGATACCAGAACCGCACAGAAGATCACCGCAAAGCCGCCGATTACAATAAGCGTGGGGCGCTCACCGAAGAGCACGGATATGAGAACACCGAACACCGATTCGAGCGAAAGCAGGATTGCCGCAGCAGCAGGCGGCGTGTGCTGTTGACCGAAGGTTTGAAACGACAGTGTAAGACAAGTCGCACCGACCACCAAATACGCCAGCTCACCGATGGCGGCCGGCGTGAACACCGACAGCGGCGGGATCGTCTCAAAGCAGAGCGTGCCGATCCACGCGCACACAGAGACACCGGCAAACTGCAACATCGTGATGAGCAACGGATCGTGCCCGCGTCCGAGCTTGGTGATCGCTACCAGATGCAGCGCAAAGAACACGCCGCCGACAAGCGTGAGCGCATCGCCGCGTCCGAGCGACAAATCGCCGCTGAGCGATACCATGCCGATGCCCGCGACTGCCATAACTGCGGCGAGGATATTGTATCCATCGGGACGGGTTTTATCCACTGCCCAATAGAGAAACGGGACGATCACGCAATAGATTGCGGTGAGGAACGCGTTTTTGCCGGGGGTGGTATGCATGAGTCCGTAGGTTTGAAACGCGTATGCCGCGAACAGGAACACGCCGATAACGCTGCCGCGCCACAGATAGGACAGATTCAGCTTTCTAAGTCGCGGAATGAGCGCGACGGCCATGACAAGCGCCGCAAGCGAAAACCGCACCGCCAGCAAATATTGCACGGGCAGCACATCGGTCAAATGTTTCATGCCGACAAACGAGCCGCCCCAGATCAGCGCCGCCGCAAGCAGCGCCAGTTTGGCAAGACGGGTGGTGCCCACCGATGTCATGACGATCACCTCTTTTAATATAGTATATAATAGCGTATGCGCCGCCAGCGCACAGCGTTCCCCAGTATACGGCAAAGTGAAGAAAATGTCAAATTTCGCAGGAGAATTTCGTCATTTCTATTGACAAGGATTTTTATTGTTTATAAAATATATGTGCTGACTTTATTTTCAGAAAGGTGGATTTCATTATGGCAATGGCAGCAAAACCCCCGCTTGGTTGGAACTCGTGGAACACCTTCAGCCACGCTATCAACGAAGATCTGATTAAAGATGCCGCTGACGCAATGGTGGAAAGCGGTTTGAAAGATTGCGGCTACGAGTATATCGTCATCGACGATTGCTGGAGCCTGCGTGAGCGCGACGAGAACGGCCGCATGGTCGCCGATCCCGAAAAATTCCCCTCGGGCATGAAGGCACTCGCCGATTACGTGCACAGCAAAGGCCTCAAGTTCGGTATGTATTCCTGCGTCGGCACGCGCACCTGCGCTGACTATCCCGGCAGCTTTGACCACGAATTTATCGATGCCGAGACGTTCGCGGAATGGGGCGTTGACTACCTCAAGCTCGACTACTGCTTCAAGCCGCGCCATGCGCACGGCCCGACGCTGTATCGCCGCATGGCGATGGCGCTGCGCAACAGCGGCCGCGACATTCTGCTGTCCGCGTGCAACTGGGGTCACGATGACACCACCGATTGGATCCGCTCCACGGGCGCGCACATGTATCGCTCGACGGGCGACATCATCGACAGCTGGCAGTCGATTAAGGATATCGCCACCTCGCAGATGTCGATGGAGAAATATTCCGCGCCTTACTGCTATAACGATATGGACATGCTGATCGTCGGCATGTACGGCAAGAGCCACAACAGCTGGATCGCCGCCAAGGGCGGCTGCACCACCGAGGAATACAAAACGCACTTCTCGCTGTGGGCGATGATGAACTCGCCGCTGATGATCGGCTGCGACATCCGCGATATGAGCGACGAGACCAAGGCGATCCTGATGAACAAGGACATCCTCGCGATCAACCAAGACGTCGAGGCGCGCACCCCCTATTGGCGCAAGGAGTGGGACGAAGAGCCCAACACCGTCATCCACATGTTCAAGCCGCTGGAAAACGGCGACTATGCGCTCGGCTTCTTCAACTTCTACGACGACAACTGCAACGGTCATATCGATTTTGCGGATATGGGTCTGCCCTCCCACGGCTACGGTCTGCAGCTGTATGACATTTGGGAGCAGAAGGACCTCGGCGTGTTCACCGGCAAATACAGCGCAACGCTGCCCGCACATGCTTGCCAGATGCTGCGCGCGAAAGTCGTGAAATTATGAGTGACGACTACCGTTGCAAACGGTGCAACGCTGAGCTCAAACTCGACGACATCCGCATTCACAAGAAAATGATCTCGCGCGCGGCAACGGAGTATTTTTGCATCGATTGCCTCGCGTGGTACGCCAACACCACCCGCGCCGAGATTGAGAAATACATCGCCTATCTCAAAAAAACGGGCGAATGCGCCTTGTTCCCGAAAGTGGAGTGATAACCATGTTGACGAAATATTTTGATCCGTTGAAATACAAACCCGTGTTTTCCGAAGCGGAGCAAGCACTGATTCGCGATATTCACGAGCAATACGGCGTGGTGATCAAGGAAACACTTTTTCAGCCCGGTGAGCGCCAAAACTGGCTGACCGTTTGGGTGGATACCGACGGCGACGCACCGTTCGCAAGCGAATTACGCACGGCACTAAAGACGACAGGCAATCCGCCGCGCGCCTTTGCTGACGAACTGATGCGGTTGTATGCCCACCATTTCGGCATCGAAAACATCGACAAAGGTGTGCCGTCCGACGATCTCACACCCGGCTGCTGGGTCGCCGTTTACGATTTCAAGTGTACCGTCAACGGTCATGCACACGCCGAAGGTGTGAAAGCGATCCGCAAAGTGCTGAAAAAGCAGTTTGGGATGCCGCCCGCGTCTGTCATCTCGATCGAAGATCCGAAGATCGTGGTATGTGTAGAAGATCGTCAACGCTACCGCACGATGAAAGCGCAGGAAGACGCCATTCGTGCTGTATGCTGCAAAGAGATCCTGCCGTTTGACCGCTACGGTATCCTCACCGAAAGTGACATCGGGTTGGAGATCGTCGATTGGAACAAGCTCGGCGGCGATAAGGCATTCCATTACTGCCGCGAAATTGTTGCAAATCAAGCCAAATAAAACCAAAAGCCCCTGCAGAACCGCAGGGGCTTTTTTATGCTTCGATTACATCACAGTGCGTCATACTGAGCGAAGTCTCACCCGAGATCCATTCGACTGCGCGCAAAGCGCGCTCCGCTCAGGATGACGCGGGTGAGACGAAGTCGAATGTATCTCGCTGTGGCTTCTCCATTCTGTTTGTTGCGAACTTTCCGTGTATTGACACCTTCCCCGTGGGGGGAAACTTAGCGGGGCGTCGAGGTCGCCGCCCCCTGCGAAACTTATGCGCACAAACATCAATCTGCCTTACCAACCCTTTACCGTCAAGCGGCCGATCGCGGTCTCGCCGCCCGTATAGCCATAGAGGCTGACTTCGCCGCCGATCGTTTTATCGGAAGCGACCGCCAGACGGATATAGAGCGTCTCTTGTCCTGCCGCTTCATCGGGGAGCGTCACATTAAACGCGGTTTCGAGTACCTTGTTATCGGTGATCGCGTAGGTATCGCCCGTGGCGGTATAGTTCACACCGTCGGTGGAATATTGCAGCGAAAAATCCTTGGGACCTTTGTTGGTGCCGCCGATGAGCGCTTCAAAGCCCACTGTTTTATACCCGACGGTAGACACCTTCACCTCAACATACGCGCCTTCCGCCCAGGGGTTTAAATTGCCGCCTGTGACAACCGCTTGCAGACCGCCGCCGCTATAGTCATCCTTCGACCACTCGAGCTTACGCGGGTCTGTGCCGTTGACGGAGGCAAAGAGGAGTCCCTCGCCCGTCGCGGCGAAATAGCCTGTGTCTTTATCGCCGAAGCCGTTATCCTTGAGCCCGACCTCTGCGACGGCGTTCGTGTTATCATACACAAACTCCGCAATTACCGTGCCCTCGCCCTGCACACCGCAGCCGACAAGGAGACCGCACAGCATACATACTGCCAGTACCAGCGAAATCGTCTTTTTCATCATCTGCACCATCCTTTTGTTATTCCACCGTCGGCAGCATTTCGACAAACGCCGCGAAATCCGCGAGCGTGCCTTGCTTGTAACCGACGGTCGGCAGGTTTTTCGGATTTTCCACATAACCTGTCACGAGATAGACATCCATACCGAGCTGCTTTGCGACCATATCTTCGCCGACGCTGTTGCCGACCATCATGCATTCGGCGGGAGTTTTGCCGATTTTCTGCAAAACCTCTTCGTAATAAGCGAGGTTCGGCTTGCAAAAACGGCTGTTTTCGTAATCGGTCACCAGCGCAAAATCCGAGGCCGTCAATCCCGCCCAGCTCATGCGTTTTTCCTGCGCGATACGCGGAAACAGCGGGTTGGTCGCAAGCACCAACATGTATCCTTTTTGCCTAAGCGCATCCACAATGGCTTTGGCGGGCGTTTCCTCGCGCAGCACCGCTTTAATCGCGTCGTACTCGCCGTTATAATACGCATCGAGCGGGTCTTTGAGCGCACGCACCTCTTCGCCAAGCACCTCGGCAAAGCCGTCCCAAAAGCGAACGTCGTTCGTCACCGTGCCGTCATTTTTGATCATCGCCTTCGAACCGTGCCAAATGGCTTTGGATGCCTCCTCGGGCGCATAGCCGAACGGCGCCATATGCTTGCACAGACCGCCGAAATAGGCTTTTAAGAAATCGTCTTGAAAAAACGGCAACAGTGTACCGTCTAAATCAAAGAGTATCGTATTGATCATTGCTGTTTCACCTCATTTGCATCCATTATATCACGCTTTTACAAAGAACGCAAGAACGGGAACATTGACGAAGGTAGGTAGGTTTGTTATAATATAGGTAATATTATAAAGGGGGCGACGATATGGAAGCGTGTTTGAAGAATAACGCCGCGTTATCGAGGTTGTTTCGCGTTATGGCGACCTTAGCGGCGGCAGGCGTTGCATGGGCGATGTTGTCGAATATTCTGAGCGCAGTGCTCACTTCGTGGTTCAATTTTTTGCAACCCTCTGAGGTCAGTTTAAATGTTCTTTATATGTACAATTTCATATCCCTGTTCATTGCCGACGGTATCACGATCGGCATTGCAGCGGTGCTGCTGATTGCCGCAAAGTACATGACAAATCCCCTCCATCGCACACTGCTTCGTGTGAGCGGGATCATCAGTATAATCACCATTAGTTTTTATCTGCTGTATATGCTGCTTCAGACAAATGTGAATGTTTTCGACGTCGAATCCGACAACCTCTACGATATTCTGGCTCTGATCGTCGGCACACAAGTGTTGCCGACGATGCTCAAGCTCTCGATGCCGATGTGCAAGATTCTTTGCGCCGCCTGCTTTGTAAAACACCCGCAAACACTCGTCAAAGGCTTCGCTATCGCGACGCTGGCGGGTATGCTCATCCACTTGGTGATGAACCTGCTTCCGATCCACTATAACCTCACCTTCACGGCGATAACCTATATTCTCTCGCTGATCGTGGGCACTTTGAACACTCTCTTTTTCTTTACTGTATCCAACGATTATCGCAAAGCCAAAGGAGTTGACAACGCATGATCATTCAA
>JAZURB010000017.1:0-4962 GCA_045605945.1 Acutalibacteraceae bacterium | reverse complement strand
CTTTTTCTTTATCAAAATGTGCGCAACCGCATGCGGGGCACACAGTACCTGCAGGCAGGATTTCTTCTGCTGTAAGCTGGTACCAGGCGTAGGAGCCCTTTTCATAGAAAAGCTCGGAAACAGCCTTAATGGTGTCGGGGTTAATCAGTTCCTTGCCACATTCCTGACAGTAGAAAATAGGAATGGGAACGCCCCATGTTCTCTGACGGGAAATACACCAGTCGCTTCTGTCCTGTACCATGCCGGTGATACGGTCTTCACCCCACTTAGGAAGCCAGGTAACACCCTGAATTGCCTTTACGGCATCATCCTTGATGGCATCAACGGAAGCAAACCACTGTTCAGCCGCACGGTAGATGATGGGCTGATGACAACGCCAGCAGTGCGGATATTGGTGAATGATCTTTTGCATCGCAAACAACGCACCGATCTCATCCAGATGCACAGCGATCGCTTTGTTGGCATCATCCGTCTTCATGCCGGCGCAAATGCTGCCAGCTTCTTCGGTCATATAACCGCGATTATCCACGGGCACAACAACAGGAATCTCAGGATACTTTTTGCAAACATCAAAGTCTTCGACACCGTGGCCGGGAGCGGTATGCACGCAGCCGGTACCGCTTTCGAGGGTGACATGATCACCGACGATAACAAGCGATTGACGATCGAGGAAGGGATGCTGCACCTTCATGTATTCCAGGTCGCTGCCCTTGAATTCCGCAATCACCTCGTAATCGGTGATTTTCGCTTGCGCCATAGCCGCATCGCTCAGCGCATCCGCCATAACATAATACTCATCGCCCGCTTTGATCAGCTGATAAGTAAAGTCGGGGCCGAGGCAGATCGCCACATTGGCGGGAAGCGTCCAGGTCGTTGTCGTCCAAATAACGAAACGCACTTTCGAGGGATCGATGCCTTTGGCGGCAAAAACGCCCTTATCGTCGGTCACGGCAAATTTAACATAGATCGAGAAGCACGGATCTTCCGCATACTCGATTTCTGCCTCCGCCAGCGCGGTTTGACAGTCGGGGCACCAATACACGGGTTTGAGACCCTTATAAATGTAGCCCTTGAGTGCCATTTCGCCGAAAACCTCGATTTGACGCGCTTCAAAGTCCTTTGCAAGCGTCAAATACGGATTATCCCACTCACCCAATACACCGAGGCGTTGGAACTGCGCGGTTTGGTCGCCGACATACATCATGGCAAAATCGCGGCAGATCTCGCGAATTTCAACAGGCGTCATGGTTGCGGCTTTCTCAACACCCGCCTTGGCGCGCGCTTTCAGCTCGATCGGCAAACCATGCGTGTCAAAGCCGGGAACATACGGCGATTTCCAGCCGCTGATATTACGATAACGCACGATCATATCTTTGATGATCTTGTTCAATGCCGTACCGATATGAATATCGCCGTTAGCATAAGGAGGACCGTCATGAAGCACCCACAGCGGTTTTCCCTCGTTCTTTTTCATCAATTCGCCGTAAAAATCCTGCTCATACCAGGTTTTAAGCATTTCCGGCTCACGCACGGGCAAACCCGCACGCATGGGGAAATCCGTTTGCAGCAAATTCAGAGTCTTATTATAATCCATTGGTATTACCCCTTTCCCGTCTAACAACGGGTATAAACTGCATGAAGCGGTCCGAACATTTCCCGAAAGAAACATCCAGACCGTTCATTGAATTCTTGTAAAACCGATCGATATGTTTAATCGTTATCGGTGTCGTCGCTCAGGCTGTATTCCTCGCCGAACTTGAGGTTGGCAAACTTCGAGGTGCGCGGAGCTTCCTCGACAGGAGCGGGAGCAACGGGAGCCGCAGGCACTTCGGCCACTGCGGGAGCCGCAGGCTCAACAGGAGCGACAGGAGCAGCGGGAGCCACATTCACAGGTTCCTCCACGACAGCAGCAGGCTCCGCTTTGATATCGGGAATCGTCTTGAGCAGCGCCAAATGCTCCTTGTAAAGAGACAGCATGTTGGCTTTGAAATCGCTGATTTCTTTCTTCATGCGCTCAAGCTCCGCCTCATACTGGCGAATGGTAGTTTGCAGCGCTGCCGCTTCTTTCTCGGCATCTATCTTCGCCTGAGCAACAATACGCTCAGCCTCGGCGTTGGCATCACGAACAACAGCGTCGCCCATGCGTTGCGCGCTGAGCAGTGCCGAGCGGATGCTATCCTCATCACGGCGATATTCAACGAGTTTGTCCGCCAAGATACCGAGTTTCTTGTTAAGTTCTTCCTTTTCAGCGGTCAAAGCTTGCACGGTATCGGCACAAGTATCAACAAACGCATCAACTTCGGCAGTTTTATAACCGCCCATATTTTTGGTGAATTCGACATTGCGAATATCCGTTGCAGTGTACATCGGTTATTCCTCCTAAAATATCTGAATTTTCGCCGTGCGGCGAAGATCAAACAAATTTGCGAGCGCGCAAAATCACACGCCCTTTTTTGCTGAATTCGGACACATCATCAATCACAAAGCGACCGTGACCGCGTACAGACACACGATCACCCGTTTTGAGCGACGCCGAAACAGCCGTTGCCTCCACATGATTAACCTGAACAAGCGCCGCGCGAATATACTCACACGCCGTTTCCCGCGAGCAACCGAGGAGCACCTTCAGCACCGCATCAAGACGCACCGAAGCAATCGTACCCGACACATCCTCATAACGGTGAAATACCGGCAAACGCCCCTGATAAGGATATGTAACCGTCACGCCTTCGCGGCCGATCGTTGTTACCGATTGGGCAACAAACGCCGCAAGCTCCTCGCGGATAAACACAACGGCAAGTCCGTTTTCGCAAAGGATGTCCCCCACTTTATCCCGCGCAATACCACAGCCCATAAGACTGCCCAGTACATCGCGGTGAGATAATGCGATACCGCTACGCCATGTAAGCTCAAGCGCAACGAGCGGATACTCCGCATCATCAATCGCATCGTATAATGAAGAGACGCCCAGCAAAACACGCTCTGCTTCATCGTGTCCACCGTAAAACCGGGTGACAACCGACGGTTTCACCGCACGAATATGCGCGGCGACCAGCGCGGTTTCACGCTCATCCAAAAAGCCGATAAAGCGGCTCATCACCGCGCGGTCACATGCATCCAGAGCATCGTCCACGCGAGAGATCAGACGCTTATCTTGCAAATGGGCATTAGAAATAGAGGCCATTGTTCTCCAGCTCATCGAGCAGGTCGCCCATAATGCCTACATTGTAGGGAATGATGATGAAGGTGCAGTTGGCAACCTTCTTGATTTGACCCTCGTTGGCATACGCAACACCGCTGAGGAAGTCGAGGATACGGCGAGACACATCCTTGCTCGCCGACTCAAGATTGAGAACCACCGTGCGCTTTGCGTTGAGGTGATCAGCGATCGCGCTGGAATCGTCAAAACGCTCGGGTTTAACCAACACCACCTGCAGTTGTGCGGTAGCGTGGATGTTCACCACTTTGTTGGAGCCGCGGCGCGCTTCGGGAGCGGGAGCTTCACGGCGGTCTTCATTGCGGGAGAGAACCTCATCATCGGTGTCATACTCGTCGTACGCATCGCTTTCGGGATCTCCCATCAAACCCTTAAACTTATCAAACAAACCCATCTTTATTTCCTCCTATATAAAATAATTCGTTGCAAACATGCTGTTATACAGTGTATTGTCGACGACCGAAAATCGCGGTACCGACACGCACCATAGTGGAACCTTCCTCAATGGCAAGCTCGTAATCATCGGACATGCCCATTGAGAGAACATTCATAGATATATTATCTATGTTTTTGCTCCGAATGTCAATAAACAGTTGACGCATTTTTGAAAAATATTCCCTTTTTTTTGCCTCAAACGACGAAATCGGGGGAATTGTCATCAATCCTTGCACCGAAATATGCGAAAATGCGGCAATTTCGCGAATCATTTTCTCTGCCTCTGCTTCAAAAACACCGGATTTGGAATCCTCTTCCCCGATGTTCACCTCCACAAGAACAGGAGTCACAATACCCTTTTCCGCCGAAACCTTATCGATCGCCGCCGCCAAACGAACACTGTCCACCGATTGGATCATATCCACTTTGCCGACAATTGCTTTCACTTTGTTGGTTTGCAGGTGACCGATCAAATAGCGTTTCACACCGTCAAGATGCAACTCATCGCATTTGCCGAGATATTCCTGCACGCGGTTTTCGCCGATCGCAGTAAGTCCGTCATCCAGTACGGCGTTAATCAGCGCGGGATCGACCGTTTTGGTAACACCGATAAGCGTGACCTCATCCCGATGACGACCCGCTCGCGCACACGCTGCATCGATTTTCGCGCAGACGTCGCGGTAATTTTGCACAACACATTCCAAATCAAGCGCTGTTAACGATTTTTCCGTCATACAACTTCCTTCCTTCCATCACGATATCGTCAAACAGTTGCAGATAGGCTTTATCGTCCACAACAGCACAAATCGAGAAATTGCCTTGCTCGCTGTGGTGCAGCACCTGAATGCGGCGGAACTTGATCATGTTACCTTCCAGGATAAATACGCCGGGCTCTTGTGCATCGTTAAACTGCACCGCTTCGTCAGGCACGCGCAGACCCGAATGCTGCTCCACAAGGATCTGCACATCCTCGATACGGATATCCGACAAATCCGAGGACATATAATCGCAGCGAAATACAGCGGCAACTTCACCGTCACGGTTGCGATTAAGTGCCATGACCGTAACGGGAATGGTATCGTTTGACACAAACGGCAAGCGCAGACGCACCATACTGTCTACCGACAAGTGCGCTAAATCATCCGAAGAAACAACACACACCAAATACCATTCATAACCGCCGACGACCTTGCCGATATTTTTTGAGGTGTCGACCGTCGGTTGTTGAGCCATGACCTTACGCACCTCATCCACCGTCATGGTTTTGACATCTTCATCGTTGAGCGGTGCTTCAAAGCCGTCTGTCGTGC
>JAZURB010000016.1:0-5948 GCA_045605945.1 Acutalibacteraceae bacterium | reverse complement strand
AGGAGGAGATCGTCACCGCCGTGCGGTATCATACGACGGCGCGTGCAGGCATGAGCGTGCTGGAACGGGTGCTGTTTTTGGCGGACTTCACCTCGGCGGATCGCTGTTACGATGATGTGGATGTGATGCGGCGACTGGTGGATGAGGATGCGGATGCGGCGATGCGCTATGCGCTGTCGTATACGATCACGGAGCTGGTTTCCAAAGGTGCACCCGTTCACCCCGATACGGTGCATGCATATAACGAAATGACTCTCAAAAGGAGCGAAGATACTTATGGCAAAAGACAGACGCAATAAGAACCCCCAAAAGGTGGATCTCGAGACCGAGGTGCGCACCGAATCCCGTCGTGCGCCTGCAACGCAAAACGGTCGTCCGACGGCCGGCACAATGAAAAAGAAGAGAAAACGCCTTTCCCGTGCGGCGATCATCATTCGCTGTGCGCTGGCGGTGCTGGTGGTAACGGTGATCGTGTTCCTCATCGTGCTCGGAAACTTCTTGTATAAGGCAGTGTTCGGCGAGGATGTGGGCAAGAATGAACCGATCCCGCCCACGACTTACGATGTCACGCCGTCGGAAAATGCCGATAAGGTGGCGTATTATCTCATCGGCGTTCTCGGCGAGGACGAGGGCGACGATACCAATATGCTTGCTGTCGTGTGCCACGATAAGCTGCAAAACAAAATCAACGTGATGCAGCTGCCGCAGGACACCTTTATCGAAGAGGGTGACGGTTGGGCAGTGGATACGCTGGGCGAAGTGTTTGCCAACCCGAAATCGCTGGATTGGTGTGAGCATTGCGGCAAGCGTTTGTTCGCCCCCGATATCACCGAGGGTGATGTCGCGATCCATACTGCCTGCAGCATGGAAGTGTCCAAGAAGAAGGGCTCGGCAATCGGCGGTTTGGTCGATTTTGTCAACGATCAGCTCTCTTTGCCTGTGGACGGTTATTTCCTGCTGCCGCCCGAAGCGCTCGCTGTAGCGGTTGACGGTGTCGGCGGTGTTGATGTGGAACTCGGCTCGTATTACACGCTGGGCGGCGTCGATTATGAAGCAGGCGTGAAAACGCTGTCGGGCGCTGCGGCAATCGATTATTTGTTTGATGAGAACGCCGGTCAATCGACGCGTATGGTGCGTCAACGCGAGGTGTTCGGTGCGCTGCTGACTCGTATGCTGCGTCTGGATAAAGAAACGCTGCAGGAAGATGTTGTCGAAGAAGTGATGGACAGCGCACACGCGATGCGCACGGCGTATAACGAGGAGCAGATCACTGCCGTGATCACTTCGTTTGCAGGCGCAGGCGTGAACGGCACGACGGTGTGCATCCTCCCCGGCGAGGACACCTATGACGGTGACGGCGACAGCGTATTTTCGGCGCATACGGGCGAGCTTCTCTCGCTGATCAATGCGTCGTTCAATCCGTACGGTACGCCCGTAACGCAGGCGGATCTGCTCATTCCCGAGCTGGTCAACAGCGGCGCGGCGGATACCCGCACGGCAGGACTGACCGATTATGTACCCGATCAAACAGGCATGCTGCTTGTGGAGTCGGAAACTGAGGAATAAACAGGAGGCGGACTATGACCGCAATAGCCAAAGAAAAAGCCGCGTTGGCGGTAAAAACGCTGGATAAGCATCTGGCGAAAAATATCCGCATGATCGATGTGGAGGAGATCACCTCGCTGTGCGATTGCTTCGTCATCGCACACGGCAACAGCTATACACAGGTGAAAGCGCTTGCCGATTATGTGGAAAAAGCCCTGGGCGATGCCGGCATCACGCCGCTTCGCGTAGAGGGCTACCAGTCCTCGGGCTGGGTGTTGATCGATTATGCCGATGTCATTGTGCATGTGTTCCATGAGGAGATGCGCGGATTTTACGATCTGGAGCATCTGTGGAAAGACGGTATTGATGTGGACATCGCTCAATTTATTGAAGACGAGGAGACGACCTGACCTATGCGTTACGATGCCAAAACCACCGAGACCAAATGGCAAAAGATCTGGGAAGATACGAACGCTTTTGCTGCCACCGAAGATTACACCAAACCGAAGTTTTACGGCTTGGTTGAGTTCCCGTACCCCTCGGGTGCGGGTATGCATGTCGGCCATATCAAGGCATATTCGGGCCTTGAGGTCGTCGCGCGCAAACGCCGCAAGGAAGGCTATAATGTGCTGTTCCCGATCGGCTTTGATGCCTACGGTCTGCCCACCGAGAACTATGCGATCAAAACGGGCATTCACCCCCGCGAGGTGACCGATCGCAACATCGAGCGTTTCACCGAGCAGCTCAAGCGCGTCGGTTTCTCGTTCGATTGGTCGCGCGTGATCGACACCACCGAAGAAGAGTATTACAAGTGGACGCAATGGATCTTCCTCAAAATGTTTGAGAACGGTCTGGCGTTCCGCGATAAGACGCTTGTCAACTATTGCCCCAGCTGTAAGGTCGTTCTCTCCAACGAGGACTCCCAAGGCGGCAAGTGTGACATCTGCCACAGCGATGTCGTGCAAAAGGCGAAGGATGTGTGGTATCTGCGCATCACGCAGTATGCCGACAAGCTGCTTGAAGAGCTCGACGAGCTGGATTATCTGCCTAATGTCAAGCTGCAGCAGCGCAACTGGATCGGCAAATCGACCGGTGCGTTCGTGCAGTTCGAGTTGCCCGAGATCGGCGAAAAGCTGCGCATCTACACCACCCGTCCCGACACGCTGTTCGGCGTGACCTTTATGGTCATGGCGCCCGAGCATCCGCTGCTTGAGCAGTATCGCGACCGCATCGGCAACGCCGAAGCGCTCGATGCTTACCGCGCGGAATGCAGCAAGAAAACCGAGTTCGAGCGCACCCAGCTTGTCAAGGATAAGACGGGCGTGCGCGTCGAGGGCATCACCGCCCTCAACCCCGTCACGGGCAAGCAGGTTCCGATCTACATCTCCGATTATGTCATGATGGGTTACGGCACCGGCGCGATTATGGCGGTGCCCGCGCACGATGAGCGCGATTATGATTTTGCCAAGAAATTCGGTGTCGAGATCATTCCCGTCATCGAAGGCGGCAACATCGAAGAAGCGGCGTACACGGGCGACGGTAATGTCATCAACTCCGATTTCCTCAACGGCTGCACAACGAAACAAGAAGCCATCGCCAAAATGCTTGCTCACCTCGAAGAACGCGGCATCGGCGAAGCAGGTGTGCAGTATAAAATGAAGGACTGGGCGTTCAACCGCCAGCGTGATTGGGGCGAGCCGATCCCGATCGTGCACTGCGAGAAGTGCGGCATGGTCGCCGTGCCTTATGAGGAGTTGCCGCTGCGTCTGCCCAAGACCGACAGCTTTGCTCCCGGCTCGGACGGCGAAAGCCCGCTTGCCAAGATCGAAGAGTTTGTGCATTGCACCTGCCCGAAGTGCGGCGGCGCAGCGCGTCGCGAGACCGACACCATGCCCCAATGGGCGGGCTCGTCGTGGTACTTCCTGCGTTACATCGATCCCAAAAACAGCGAAGCGCTCGCCTCGCGTGAAGCGCTCGATTATTGGATGCCCGTTGACTGGTACAACGGCGGCATGGAGCATGTGACCCGTCACATGATCTACTCCCGCTTCTGGCATCACTTCCTGTATGACATCGGCGTTGTCCCGACCGCCGAGCCCTATGCCAAGCGTACCGCGCAAGGCCTCATCCTCGGCCCCGACGGCGACAAGATGAGTAAATCCAAGGGCAACGTGGTTGACCCGCTTGAGGTTGTCGAGACCTACGGTGCGGATGTCCTGCGTGTGTACATTATGTTCATGGGCGACTATGAAAAAGCAACTCCGTGGTCGGAAAACGGCGTGAAGGGCTGTACGCGCTTCCTCGACCGTGTATGGGCGCTCCAAGAGATGCTCACCGACAGCGAAGAGCTGTCCGACGATTTGAGCGGCGCGTTCCACCGCACCCTCAAGAAGGTGACGCAGGATATCGAAGCGATGAAATTCAACACCGCGATCGCGGCGATGATGGCGCTGCTCAATCAAGTGTACGAAAAGGGCAGCATCACCCGCGGCGAGTGGAAACTGCTGCTGTCGATGCTCAACCCGTTCGCGCCGCACATCACCGAAGAAATGTGGGAGATCGCAGGCTTCGAGGGCATGCTGATCACCGCACCGTGGCCCGCTTACGACGAAGCAAAATGCGTCGAAGCAACGGTGGAGATCGCCGTGCAGGTGAACGGTAAGATCAAATCGCGCATCAACATCCCCGCCGACGGCGAGGCCGCCGCGATCATTGCCATGGCGAAGGCGGACGAAAAGGTTGCCGAAGCGATCGAAGGCATGACCGTTGTCAAGGAACTGTATGTTCCCAAGAAGCTGGTCAACATCGTTGTAAAACCGTAATTTGGAAAAAAGCGAAAAAACCTCTTGACGAATACGCAACGATACGATATAATGCTTTTATGCGATGTTTGTCGCTTATATCAAAAATTTGCCCCTGCTGTATGGCGGAGGGAGGGAAATAGTCAATGTCGGAAATTCGAGTTAAAGAGAACGAGTCCTTGGACAGCGCCCTGCGTCGTTGGAAGAAGTCCTGCGCGCGCTCCGGTGTCCTGGCGGAGGATCGCAAAAGAGAACACTACGAGAAGCCTTCTGTGAAGCGTAAGAAGAAGTCGGAGGCCGCCCGTAAGAGAAAGTTCAAATAAGCACTTTTGAAAAAGCAGGCAGCAATGCCTGCTTTTTGCTTAGAAAGGAACGGTTTGTCATGGGATTGTTCACCCCCACGCTGCTCAAAAATCGTATATATGAGATCACTGCCGACGAGCTGCAGCGGCGCGGAGTGGAAGCGTTGCTGTTGGATGTGGATAACACGCTGACCGAGCATCACAGCCAAGAGCTGGACGAAACCACCGAAGCGTGGTTGACCGCGATGAAAGAAGCGGGCGTGAAGCTGATGCTCGTTTCCAACTCCAAAGAGCCGCGCGTGGCGCCGTTTGCGGCGCGCATTGATTTGCCGTATGTGCATACCGCGCTCAAACCGTTGCCGTTCGGCTTTTTCCGTGCAGCGAAGGCGTTGGGCGTTCCTCGCAGCGCCTGTATGGCGGTGGGCGATCAAAGCTTCACCGATGTGCTGGGCGCGAAGCTGGCGGGTGTGCGGGTGGCGCAGCTGATCCCCATTAAAGCGGAGGATGGATGGAGTTTTCATCTGCGCCGTCGTTTGGAGCAACCGATCCTGCGGCACACGCGAAAGAAATTATCCCGAAAGGATGTGCGGTAAATGACTGCAAAATTCGGCCCCGCCGGTAACGCCGATGCGTTTTACGAAGCGGGCTTTAAATCGACCCACCAAGCGCCCGCATGGCTCAAAACCTTGGGCTTGACGGCATACGAATACCAGTGCGGACGCGGCGTGCGCCTTTCGGAGGCGTCTGCCGAGCAGATCCGCGCCGCGGCGGCAGAAAACGGTATCGCGGTGTCCTTGCATGCACCGTATTTCATTTCGCTGGCATCCAAAGACCCCGAAAAGCGCGACAATTCCGTGCGCTATATTCTCGACAGCGCGGAAGCGGTGGTGCGCCTGGGTGGCGATCGCATCGTGGTGCATCCGGGCGGACTCGGCGGACTTTCCCGCGAGGATGCGACGGCACTTGCCTGTGAAACGCTGAAAAAAGCGCAGGATGCGCTGGATGCTGTCGGCTTATCGATGGTGCATATCTGCCCCGAAACGATGGGCAAGATCAACCAACTCGGCACATTCGAGGAAGTGCTCACCATGTGCGGAGTGGACGAGCGTTTTTTGCCCTGCATTGACTTCGGTCATCTCAACAGCCGCACCCACGGCGAGGTCAACGACAAAGCCGCCTTCGCTGCGTTGCTTGACCGCATGGAAGCGGTGCTCGGTACCGATCGCGCCCGCGTGTTCCACGGGCATTTTTCCAAAATCGAATATACGGCGGGCGGCGAAAAGCGCCACCTGACCTTTGA
>JAZURB010000015.1:0-2284 GCA_045605945.1 Acutalibacteraceae bacterium | reverse complement strand
GCTCCGATCCGACTTCGATACGATTTGATGTCGCGCGCGAGCTTGCGCAGCTGCTCATCGTACTTGCCGCGCATGATATCGAAGGTCGGGGTGTATGCCGCGAGCGATTCGTTATTGGACGCTGTAAACTGATAGGTAAACTGCAGCACGGGCTTGCCGTCAAAGCCGTTGCCACCCGCAAACTGACGCGCTTGCTCGATGGCAAACACATTGGGACGCGAGCCCCACATCAGGTGCGTATAGGTCGGCATGATTTCATAATCGTAGCCGCCGAGCAGAGTTTTCATGCGATCGTAATCGCGCTGAATACGGCCCTCTTGATATTCATAGGCGGAGTCGTCTTTATCCACCATACTTGCGCGGAAGAAGCCCCACTCGGTGTGATCGTTGTTCTTAAGTTTCTCAAAATACGCCTTAGTCTCATCGTTCCAGTAATCGGGTGTCGGGCAATCAAAAGTGACTTCGGCGTTTTTCGCCGTGCCGACACGCCAGATTTCCTTGAACGAACGCACCATGGTATCGAATGTCGCGGTGTTATCGGTAGCGGATTTCATAACAAACAGGTGGAACAAGATATTTTCATCCGCCTTGCGCACCACCGCAATGTTATAATACGGCATGGCGATTTCACAAGGATCGTTGATGAAGAAATCGTAGTTACGCACGGTGTAGCCTGCGATCATATCGTCGCGCTCAACGGTCTCGCGGGTACGTAAAATGTTGTTATCTGCCAAAAACTGATCGTTGGCAAGATAGCGCTCAATCCACTCGGTCAGGTAGATATTCCAGCAGCCTTCTTTTTTGGCATAGGGGTTCTTATCCTCGCGAGAGATGTTGAGAATATAATTATCGCTGACATAGCGCGAACGCTGTGCACTCCAGAAATAATCAGGTTTGAAATCGGCGGAGGGCAGCGTCACCACATAGCCGTCGGGCATGTTGACGACACGCGCGTTCTCTTCGCCGTAAAAAATCACTTTTACATCATTCTTCTCGGGTTGAGCGGGAAGTGCATCGGCAAGTGCGCCGTTGACATAGCATTCACTACGCTTCACATCCTCTTTATCGAAACCGTTCTCATCGGTGTACCAAGATCTCCACATACATAAGCACCTTCTTCTTTGTTTTTTGGTCCGCAGACATCCATAATAGTATACCATAGATTTCCGCGTGTTGCAAGAGGATACAAAAAGCAGGCGGTCAATACCGCCTGCTTTTTGTAGTTTAAAACACGCCTTCTATAAAAATCTTCATGCCGATCGCAATCAAAATCGCACCGCCGAGGATGCCCGCCTTGCCCGCGAGTTTCATTCCCGCTTTGCGACCGATCAACACACCGCCGACGCAAATCACAAAGGTGGCGGCTGCGATCACCAAGCTGCAAACAAGCGCTTGTAACCAGTTATATTCCGCGATCGTGAAGCCGACGGACAGCGCATCGATTGAAGTTGCCACACCCTGCATCATCAGTGCCGCCACACCGACGGCCGCTTTGCCGCACACATTCTCTTCTTTATCGAAAATGCCTTCAACGAGCATTTTGCCGCCGATAAACCCAAGCAGTGCAAAAGCAATCCACGGGATGAATCGAGAAAACACCGCAAAAGCATTCGCTACCGCCGACACGCAAAACCAGCCGATCATCGGCATGACAAACTGAAAGCCCGCAAACACACCCGCCATCGCGCACATACGGCGACGACGCATACACGGCTCGTTCAGTCCGTTGGCGAGCGACACGGAAAACGCATCCATGGCAAGCCCCACGCCGAGCAGTGCGCTTTGTAAAAAGAACGACCACGTGAACACAAAAACAGCTCCTTTTTATCTGCTGTAATAAGCTAAGTAAGATGTACGATACTATCATCTATCGTATTTTTCGAAGATATGCTTGACGCGAAAGAACGCACTGTTATATGTTGTTATGAAAATAGTACAGCGTTTTCGTTTGATTATCGAAAAGCCATACATCATAACAACCGAACTGCGGATAGTTTTCTCCTTCGTATATATAGAAATAATCTTCTGTATCAATCATAGCACGATTGAACGAATAGTTTAACACAAGTTCGTCATTAGGATCGCTACCATGGAATGTATCGACCTGATCTTCAAAATTATCTATGAACGCAATGATTGTTTCTATATCGGCAGTGGAAACTTTTTGGAAATAGTTGTTTTGATCTATATTCACAGATGCGTAAGAATACATACCAAAATCGGTGTAATCTTGAAATTCACCGTGTGTCCAAAATTGCTTGCTGTCATATTCACCAAGAGAACT
>JAZURB010000014.1:0-3053 GCA_045605945.1 Acutalibacteraceae bacterium | reverse complement strand
CGAAGAAATAGGTTCTACAGGAGGTTGTAAACTATGAAGATTGCTGTTGCCGGTACCGGTTATGTCGGTTTGTCGATCGCCACGTTGCTTTCGCAACATAACGAGGTTACAGCGGTGGATATCGTCCCTGAAAAAGTGGAGATGATCAACCGTCGCGTCAGCCCGATCCAGGACGATTATATTGAAAAATATTTCGCCGAAAAGGAATTGAATCTGACCGCGACTCTCGATGCGGAAGCGGCGTATAAGGATGCGGAGTTTGTGGTTGTTGCTGCGCCTACGAATTATGACAGTAAAAAGCATTTCTTCGACACATCCGCTGTGGAAACGGTGATCTCGCTTGTCGAAAAATACAACCCGAACGCCTATATCGTGATTAAATCGACCATTCCCGTCGGTTATACCGCATCGATTCGCGAAAAAACAGGAAACAACAAGATCTTGTTCAGCCCCGAATTTCTGCGCGAATCGAAAGCGCTTTACGATAATCTGTATCCCAGCCGCACCACCATCGGCACAGATGCCGATAATGCCGAGTTGACGGCTGCCGCTCAGCGTTTTGCTGCGCTGTTGCAGGAGGGAGCGATTAAAGAGAATATCGACACATTGATCATGGGCTTCACTGAGGCGGAAGCGGTTAAACTGTTTGCCAACACCTATCTGGCGCTGCGCGTCAGCTTCTTTAACGAACTGGATACTTATGCCGAAATGAAAGGGCTTGACACGCAATCGATCATTGACGGCGTGGGTCTTGATCCTCGCATCGGCGCGCATTATAATAACCCCTCGTTCGGTTACGGCGGTTATTGCTTACCCAAAGATACCAAGCAGCTTCTTGCAAACTACGATAATGTCCCGCAAAATCTCATTGAAGCGATCGTCGAATCCAACCGCACGCGTAAGGATTTTATTGCCGATCGTGTTATGGATATCGCGGGTTATTATTCCGCCAACGGTGTGTGGGATAAGCAAAAGGAACGCGATGTTACGATCGGCGTGTATCGCCTTACCATGAAATCCAATTCCGACAACTTCCGCCAAAGCTCGATCCAAGGTGTTATGAAACGCGTAAAATCCCGCGGAGCAAAGGTGATTATCTTTGAGCCGACTCTGGAAAACGGCGTCACCTTCTTCGGCAGTGAGGTTGTCAACGATCTTGAAAAATTCAAGGAAATGAGCGATGCGATCATCGCCAACCGTTATGACAGCAGTCTTGACGATGTTGCCGAAAAAGTATACACGCGCGATTTGTATCGTCGTGATTGATTTATATACAATGAGAGAAGAGTGAATACTATGAAAATTGCAATCTACGGTTACGGAAATCTCGGTCGCGGCGTGGAATGCGCTGTGCATCAGAATGCGGATATGGAACTTGTCGGCGTGTTTACGCGTCGCGATCCTTCCACCGTCAAACCCGTGTTTGAAACAACAAAAGCGTTCGCTGCAGCGGATATCGAAGCGTTCAAAAACGATATTGATGTGCTGATCATCTGCGGCGGCAGTGCCACCGATCTTCCCGAAATGACCCCGTCGCTTGCGGCACATTTCAATGTGATCGACAGCTTTGATACTCACGCCGATATTCCCGCACACTTTGCGCGCGTGGATGAAGCGGCGAAAGCAGCGGGCAAGACCGCGGTTATTTCGGTTGGCTGGGATCCCGGCATGTTCTCGCTTAACCGTCTTTATGCCAACGCAATCTTGCCTGAAGGCTACGATTATACCTTCTGGGGCAAAGGTGTCAGCCAAGGTCACTCGGATGCGATTCGCCGTATTGAGGGTGTTGCCGATGCACGTCAGTATACCTGTCCTGTCGAAGCAGCGCTTGAAGCGGTGCGCAGTGGCGCGAACCCCACGCTGACTACCCGTGAAAAGCATACGCGTCTTTGTTATGTCGTCGCCAAAGACGGCGCTGATACTGCGCGTATCGAGCAAGAAATCAAAACCATGCCGAAATATTTTGCGGACTACGATACCACCGTTATCTTCATCTCGCAAGAAGAGCTCGATCGTGAGCATAAAGGTATTCCGCACGGCGGCTTCGTGATCCGTACGGGACAAACCGGTGTGAACGGCGAGAATAAGCATGTGATTGAATACAGCTTGAAACTCGATTCCAATCCCGAATTTACCGCCAGCGTGCTGGTAGCATACGCTCGCGCGGCGTATCGCTTGAATGCGCGTGGCGATAACGGCTGCAAATCCGTATTTGATATTGCACCTGTCGATCTGTGCGCTGCATCGCCTGAGGAACTTCGTGCCCATTTGCTTTAAAAATAAAAAGAGGATGCTTCGTCGGGAAGCATCCTCTTTTTATTTGGCTATAGTGTAAGTTTCGCTTGCTTGTCCGTTATCATCGGTAAAGGTAACGGTGATCATGTGCTCGCTAACGGTTAATCCGCATCCCGTGAAGTGGTCGTCGTGCGGTTTCGATCCGACGATGAGCGGGCAAGGGTAGGGGATATCGCGTTCGGTGCCGTGCTCTTCAACATACACTTTATGTAAATGTCCGCAAAGCATCGCGTGCGGACGAATATGCGTCTTGAGGAGCGCAGCCCATTCGCCGTAAAGTGTTTGCTCGATATCGAACGGCGGCTCATATGTTTTCACGAACGGGTTATGGCAAATCACAAGTCGCGTCTTAACCCCTTCGGCGCCGAATTCGTGCTCGCTGTCCGCGATAAGCTGCTTTAAAAAAGCGGTTTGTTGTTCGCGGAATGCGTGGCAAACAACTGTGTGCCCGTATTCGGCATGATCATCGGGTTTATCCTCCGCGCAATCCAGCACAACGCCCCAAATCGAGCCAAGGCGAAAACGGAAGAAGGTGTTACCGTCGGCGTTTGGGGTATATTGCGCAAACGCTTCGGCATAATTGCCGCGCATGTCGTGGTTACCGCGCGAAAACACCGTCGGAAATTCGCCGCGGGTAATTGCTGCACAAATGACATATACATTATCGAATTTCGAAGGATCGCCTGCGTGATTGAGAATATCGCCGTTTAGTATCAATAAATCGATTTTTCCGAATGCTGCCGCAGCAGCGATCGGCG
>JAZURB010000013.1:0-4156 GCA_045605945.1 Acutalibacteraceae bacterium | reverse complement strand
GGTATCAACGGAGAAATCCAACCGAAAAGCCGCGAAGATTGCGATTTTGGTGTGGGGTTTTATACCGGAACCGACACCGTGCAACCGCTGACATTGGTTTGCGGCGAGCCGAATCCGAAGTTCTATGCGGTGGATCTCAACATCAAAGATGTGAAGGTTCTTGAATTGGAACTCGGACTGGATTGGGCGATGGTTGTGGCATATCATCGCGGATATATGGATATCATAAAAGGTACGGTGTTATATGAAAAGTACGCGCATTTGTTTGATGGGTATGACATCGTTGTCGGATGTATCGCCAACGACCGCTTGTATACCGAACTGACACGGTTCTTTAACGGTGATATTACTGACGCCGCGTTGATGAACTGTTTGGTTGCATTGGATCTCGGTAAGCAATATGTCGCCAAAACGCAAAAAGGTTGCGAAGCGTTTTCGATCATTGCCGAGTCGGATATCCATCCGTTGGAATTGGCTGTATTACAGGAAAAGGCGGCCGTTCGTCGAAAAGAGAGCTATGCCATTGCGAGTCAAATTGAAAAGCAATATCGCCGTGTTGGAAAGTATTTTGACGAGATTTTGAGGGGGGAATAAGCATGCTGGATGTGTTTGAACAGACATTGTGTGACATGCAGGGGAAACTGTTTGAAATGTCTGCCGCCGAAGAACTTTCGAGCGAATCGTTCATTAAAACCTTCATGCTTTCCGATGCTGCTGCCGATCTTGACAAAGTGTTTCACCATATGCAATGGGCAGGACAAGGCTATATTCTCGACCGCTTGAAAGAAGAAAATGCCGCCACGCTCGAAACCGCAGGCGATGTCTATGACAACGAAACGCTGTATTGGGCAGGTTATCTCTATCGCTATTGGCATTTCTATACAGGCGAATCCAGTAAGGAGATGTACAAACAAGCACCGGCATCGGTTATGCAAGCGATGTACCTGATGTATCACACGATGAGTCCCGAGATGGCGATCGATCGCCTGAAGGATACCTACGCAAGACGACACGAATGAGGTGGATATCATAATAAAGGATGGGTGAACAATGGGGATTCTTGATATTGCGAGCAACAACTCAATCTGGCGCGGATATGAGTATTATGAAAACAAGCGCGTATTGGAATGGCACCAAGACAGCGACACGCTTTTGGAAGGAATTGTACAAGGTAATCGGCAAGCACCGTACCAAGTAACGGTGGACCTTGCGCATCCCAAGAAATCCGTGTGCAATTGTCCTCACGCGGAAGGAACACGCAAAGTGTGCAAACATAAAATGGCTTTGTATTTTACAGCGTTTCCTGAAGAAGCGGAGCGGTTGATGCAAGCAGCTGAGGCATACGAACAAGAGCGTGAGCGGCAAGCGGCTCGATTGGAAGAAATGGTCATTGCCCGCGTGCATAAAATGAAAAAGAGCGAAATAGAACAAACGCTTTTGCGGTTTCTTTTTGAAGGTCCCGAATGGCTGTTTGATCGCTTTGTGCGTGAATATATGGAGTATTGGGATTGATACATGGCACCATAGGACTTTTAATTACCTTAGATGGGTATTTATTCCTTGTCATCATGCGGTAACCCCTACTGTCAAATTGCAAGGGTGGTCGTACGAAACAACCGCTTGACAAACCTCCTGATGTAAGGTAACATACGGACGCGGGAGTGATCTGCAAAACGAAAAAACGGCTGATGAACTGCGAAGCAGAGCATCAGCCGTTTGAAATTTCATAGCACCAAAAAATCATCATTTGCTATATATAAAGGGCGGGGAATGGCATAGCATCAATAAAGCATCAAAGTGTCACGGTCCACTTATAAGCCGAGGTCAAAATGGCTCTGCACCGCCGTTTTCATTGGTTTTTGACGCATTTCCACATCCACTCCAAAACCGCGTGCCGAGGGTCGAAGGACTCGAAAGGCCGTTAAGAAAACGCCGTAGTACGGCGTTTTTAGGCCGTGGATTTGATCTTGCTACCGTCTTTACTTGCACCGATAAGCGAGGTAGAAACTGCCCGCTCGCACCGACACTTCTGCCCCTGCACTATATCGTTTTTCTAACACTTTTCTAACACTTTTCTCGCCGTATATGCGCACCCAAGCGTCATGAGTGCAGCACAAGTGCAGCGGACTGTCAAATATTGACCCGCATATAACAAGACGGATAAATAGCTAACAATTAGTGATTATAAAGCAATTAGTTGTAAGCTAAATATATTAACAGAAAGAAGAAAGTATAAATTAGATACAAAATAGTTTGTAGAATGAACTGCACTATGCAATTTTTTTGAAATAAGTGAGACTTTTGGGTATCTTATCCGTTTAATAAGTGAAAGGGCTGATAAAGAACCTTTCGGGAAGGAGTAAGTCGATGGACAACGGTGCTTGTAGCTACCGCCGTTTCCTTGACGGTGATGACAAAGGCTTAGCAGAAATTATAAGAGATTATAAAGATGGTTTGATTCTTTATCTGAACGGCATTGTGAACAACATATTTATTGCTGAAGAATTGATGGAAGAAACCTTTTTCAAGATCATAACAAAGAAGCCGCGTTTCAATGCCAAGCACTCATTTAAAACATGGCTTTATACGATCGGGCGCAATGTAGCAATTGATTATCTGCGACATAATGCAAAACGCTCAGATGTGCCGATGGATGATGTTGAAAAACTGTATATTGTCGAAGAACGTAAAATAGCGGTAAATCGTGCCTTACATAAGCTGCATCCTGAATACCGCCAAGTTCTTTGGTTGATATACTTTGAAGGACTTTCCAACGCCGATACAGCATCTATCATGAGAAAGAACGCCCGCCAGATGAAAAATCTCGTATATCGTGCAAAAAGCGCTTTGAAATCAGAACTTGACAAGGAGGGCTTTGTTTATGAAGAACTATGAAGAAATAACGAACGATTTGCTTGAACGCAGAGACCGTTATGTAGTACAACAGAAATCAAAACGAAAAAAGGGGTTGCGTGTCGTCGCATCTTTATGTTGTGTATGTATTGTTGCTTTGTTTGGATTTGGTGTGTGGCAGAGTGGTGCGTTTGACACTACACCACCGATGATTTTGATGGATCCAAGTGTGAGCGTTGAAAAAGAACCGAGCGGCTCCGATAACACCGGTCAGGGTAATGGAGCACAAAATACGATCCCCCAAAAAACCGAAACAACGCATTCCGACGAAACGCCGTTAACCGAACCAACCACAGCAATGAGTATTGACAACGGTATTACCACGACCACCACCCTTTTTATCAGCGAGGAAGTTATCCTAGATATCGACAATCATACCACGACGACGGCACCTATTGTTGTTCCTGATGATGAGGCAATGCTGTATAAGTATTATGATTATTACGTTGAAAATGGAGCGTTTTCGTCATATATTAACGGCAAGGTCATTAATGGGAGTAAACTCGGCAACAAACTGGAGGATGTCACAGTAACGGCAGGATGGAAAGTGACAGACGGTGCTTGGCTTTCCAAGGAGCATCTTCGCGCTGAGCTGTATTCGATTACGGGTGTGGCGAGTGATGTTGCGGTTGCATTAAAATTTCTCGACAAGGGCGAAGCAATAACGACCAGTCACTACTATGTGATTATGAATCCCGATGCAGATCTGTCTGCTGTTGAGGATTATGTTATTGATCCAATCGCGCCTAATACTTCGGGTGAAGAGTTGACGGGGGCAATGGTAGTTCCTGAATAATGTTTGATACAACAACACGGCTGAAGCCCCCGCTTCAGCCGTGTTTTCCTTTCTGCCATTATGCTTCGTGAGTGGAATCCGGCTCGTTCATGGCATCGACCATCAATTGTGTGGCAAGTGCGAAGCCGTACCAGAACAAATCGCACTCGCATATACACAGCAAATCGTCCTGACAATCCTTGAATTTGATGAACGTATCCTTCTGTTTGTCCGTAAGCGTGGCGGTGAGTGCTTCATCGTGTCGGCAGCTGTAAATCTGCAGTTGTCGCATCGCCGGTGTCGCATCCCGTTCGCATGGGTGAATATTGCCGTAATACAGGTCTTCCAGTATGGTCATGTGTCGCATCTCCTTTCTTTGCAACACAAACACATACCACAAGAAGAGCCATAAGTCCAGCAGAAAAACGCAAAAGTGATTTTTTTATGATTTTGGTGATTTTTCTTGCA
>JAZURB010000012.1:0-6048 GCA_045605945.1 Acutalibacteraceae bacterium | reverse complement strand
GAACCGATCAAGTATTGTGTCGACACACTGATTCCGCAGGGACTGACCATTCTCGGCGGCGCACCGAAGATCGGTAAATCGTGGTGGGTGTTGGATCTGTGCGTCCGCATTGCCAAAGGCGAACCCGTGTGGAATATGCCGACCACCAAAGGCACAACGCTGTATTTTTGTCTTGAAGATACCTTACGTCGCGTGCAGGATCGTCTGAATCGCATCACCGACGATGTTCCTGCCAATGCCTTTTTCGCCACGGCCGCTCACAAACTTGCCGACGGTCTCTGTAACGAGATCCGCGCCTTTGTGAAAGAGCATCCCGATACCGTGTTTATTGCAATCGATACCTTTCAGATCGTTCGTAACAACGGCGCGGATATTTCATACGGAAACGACTACGATGAGATTCGTATACTGAAACAGCTTGCCGATTCTCTCGGTGTGGCAATACTTCTTGTACATCACCTTCGCAAACAGGGTGACAACGATCCTCTCAACAAACTGTCGGGAACGACCGGCATTGTCGGTGCGGGCGATACCGTGTTCGTGTTGGACAAAAGCAAACGCGGCGAAGGACAAGCCACGCTTATTTGTACGGGGAGAGATGTGGAATACCGTCAACTGGAGTTGCGGTTTTCGGAAAGCGACTTTGTCTGGACGCTTGAAAGTGACAGCCGCGAACATCCCGAAATGTTGTTGCCGTCGGAGATGGAAGATCTGGTGCGATTGATGCGTGCGAGAAAATCTTGCAAAGGAACGAACAGTGATTTTGTTGAATGGTTCAATGCACAGACGAATCGTTGTGTCTCTGTAAAAGGGTTTAAGCAAATGCTGAATCGGTGGCGTTATCGGTTGGAAGAAGTCGGTGTTCATTTTCGCAGTTCGCGCAGTAACGGAACGCGCCTGCTGGAGATTGCTTATAATGCACCGCCCGAGAGTGACGAAAGTGACGTAAGTGACGCATCTAAAGCGGTGTGAAAATTTGCGTTCCTTCCGACCCTTGCGTTCCTGTAAAGCGCCGTGTTCGCCCGTAAACGGCGATTTCGGGCGGGTTGAAGGCAAGAGCGATATCGTGAGCGAACACGAAAATCGCCCGTTTTGTGCGCCGTCAAAGGCGGTGTATAATCCCCGTGTTTCCCTGACGTTTGTCAGGGGCAAGCAGAGCGTGCGGCTGTCCGCACACTGACGTCATCGGGCGGTTGCCCGAACCCACTTTTAAACCCACATATCACTGAAAAGGCACACCCGTTCTTCGGAGCGGGTGTGCCGTGTTTTATCAGAAAGGAAAGATGCTATGAGCAAACAAAGACGGCGCGATCAGACTTTGACCGTGCGCCTGACCGCCAAAGAAAAAGAACACATACAGGAGCGCGCGGCGAAAGCAAAGATGAGCGTGACCGATTACCTTGTCGCGCTCTCGATCAAAACCGAAATCCGTGTGTCGGAAAATCTCAAACCGTTGCTGATTGAACTCAAGCGCATCGGCAACAACATCAATCAACTTGCCGCCAAAGCGAACAGCGGTGTCAACGTGATCGATCTGCACGATGTGGTGCAGGCGCAACGTGAACTCTACGATGCACTGATGCAGATCGCGGGGAAACGCTGATGGCGACGCTGATTTACATTCCCGAGCACTCGCAACACATCGGCGCGATGAAACGCGTGATCGATTACTGTCTGCAGGAACAGAAAGTGTACGACAGCGAAAGCGAGCGGCGACTGGTCGGCGGTGTGCACTGCGACGGCGAGAATGCGTTCGCAGAATTCGTGGCGACCAAGACGGTGCATCGCAAAACCGACGGCATGAATTATTATCAGTACGTGCAATCATTCTCACCGCAGGAAGATGTCTCACCCGCACGGGTGCATGCGATCGGATTAGAGTTCGCCGCGAAAGCGTGGCCCGGTCATGAAGTGATGGTTGCGACACACAGCGACACGGGACATTGGCACAATCATTTTGTGATCAACTCGGTGGCGTTCGAGAGCGGATACAAATTGCGGCAAGGGCCGAACACGCTTTACGAACTGCGCGCGCTCAACGATGAGGTGTGCAAAGCGCACGGACTGTCAACACTTGAGCCCTATGAAGGCGGCGGTGAGAAGATGTCGTCGCGCGAATACCGAGCCGCCGCGAAAGGTGAGAGCTGGAAGTTCCGACTGATGGCGGCGATCGACGATGCGATGGCACACAGCGGTACGCGCGAAGAGTTCATCCGACGTATGAAAAAGCGCGGATACAACATCACGTGGACACCCGAGCGCAAGTACATCACCTACACCTGCCCGAGCGGTTACAAGTGCCGCGACATTCGTCTGCACGATGCGAAATATGAAAAAGCAAATATGGATGCAGAGTTCGATGTCCGCGCAGGTGTGAGCGATGACACGCGCACCACGGGTTGGGAAGACACGCGCGGTGTGTATACAGAAGTGAAGCAAGAAGAACCAATCACAGTCGAGCCGACTGTTGATGTCGGTGTGATCGGTGTCGGTGCCATCGGTGCGGCGGCAGGCGCGATGCAGGGTAACACCGACGATCCCGAGGAACAGAAGAAGCGGCAGGAAGCCAAAGACACCGCCGCCGCAATCGGAACAGCAATCGGTGTTGCCGCAGGACTGATGATGCATCAGACACCCGCAGAAGACATACCCGTTGATGACGGGGACGAAGATGAAGACGTAGACGAAGGCATCGGCTGGTCGATGTCGATGATGTGAAAGGATGATGATCGAATGACAAAACGACAACTGCAAAAAGACCTGCGCATCTATCCCGATGCGCTCACCGTCAAAGAGGTGGCGGAGATCCTGCGCGTCAGCACCAAGACGGTGTACAAGCTGATCAAAGAAAACGAAATCCCCGCCGTGAAGGTCGGCAGGGAACAGCGTGTGGCGAAGTCATTGCTTATTACATTCTTACAAAAACGCGGCGGTGCAAATGTGTACCCAAACGAACATTTTTATCCGCGAAACATTGTCTGGACTTGTGACAAGAGTTATGGTAGTGTTCGTGTTGCCAACGGAGCAAGGCGGAACGATCCAAATCCGCCTTACGCGGCAGCCTTTCGGTGATTTTCGGCTTGCCGTCATAGCAAGGCGACAGCCTTGCGTCTTCCGTCGCACCAAAAATCCCACGAAATTCTACTCACGTAAGGTCGCAGAATGGAAAGGGAGCGGATTTTTGGCTATGCACGGCAAAAACGGAGTCAAACCCTTTCGGGTTTGCGAGTATTTTAACACAGCAGAGGCGAAAATCCGCCCCTTACCATCGGGTTCGGATCATTTCGCCTTGCTCAAAGGAGTGAAAATTATGGCGAAAAGACAAACCCTTGCCGCGAGTATGCAGGCAAAAAGCGGCAGACTGTATGCCGTGATCAATGTCCGCGAGGACGGCAAATCGAAAGCGGTGTGGCGTGCACTCGGACTGCCCGACACCGTCGGTAAAGCGGCGGCAAACAAAGCGTTCCGCGAAACGGTCGCTCGGTTCGAGGATGAGTACAACGAGCGACTTCTGCGCGGTGACCGTCCCGATGCCGACATCCCGATCTACACCTTCCTCTGTGCGCATCTCACGCGCGTGGAGAAAACGTTGCAGGAAAGTACCGTGCGCAGTTACGGCACGCTCGTCCACGGGCGTATCAAGCAACACTTCAACGCGCATCCGTCGCTGACGGTCGGCAACCTGCGCCCGAAGGATATTGAGGAGTTCTATGAGTTCCTCTACTCGCTCGGGTGCGGCGAGAACACGGTGCTTCACTATCACACACTGTTGCACAGCGCGTTCAAGCAGGCAGTGAAACGGGAACGCATCGATGTCAATCCTTTCGATCGTGTCGACCGTCCGAAGAAACAAAAATACACCGCCGACTGCTACAGCAAAGAAGAACTGACCCTCCTGCTGGATGTCACGCGCGAGGAAACGATCTATCCCGCGATCATGCTCGCGGGCGGACTCGGCGTGCGCCGAAGCGAAGCGCTCGGCATACGGTGGTCGCGCATCAACTGGGCGGAAGGCACGGTGCTGATCGACACAAAGGTGATTGACTCCAAAGATGCGAACGGCAAAGGGATCGCGAAGCCTGTCGAGGAGATGAAAAACAGTTCCAGCCGCCGTACGCTCGTGATCCCGAAACCGATCCTGGCAATGCTCAAAGAACATAAGGAAAAGCAGGAAATGTACCGCCAGCTGTTCCGCGGCAGTTACGATCGCACCTTCGACGATTACGTCTGCACCGATCAGCTCGGGCGGCTGGTAAAGCCGTCTTATGTGACAAACCGCTACGATCGGGTGCTCAAAAAATACGGCCTGCGCAAGATTCGTTATCACGATCTGCGTCACACCTTCGCAAGCCTCCTCATCGCCGAGGGTGTGCCGCTGATTCTGGTGTCGAGGTTCCTCGGACACTCCGATATCGCCACCACGGCGAATATCTACGCACACCTTGACAAAGAGGGTAAACAGATCAGCGCGGAAGTCATCGGCAATGTGCTGACAGGAAAGTGAGGTGACGGGCGAAATGGAATATATGAGCGGCAGTCAGCTTCGGCAATACCTTCATATCTCCACGCGGAAGATGAAGTATCTGATGGATCACGATCTGATCCCGCACGAAAACACGGGCGGTACCACGCACAAATACCGCGTGCGTGTCGAGGATGCCGTGGTGTTCAAAGAACGCATGGAGAAGGATGCCGAGTTGATTGCCGCTCTGGCGGGACACTTCAGCAGTCACAAGAATGTGCGACCGAAACCGTATCGCCCGCCGATCACTGCGGATGCTGTCACCGCCGAAGCGTTCCGCGTCTGGTTGACCGCACGGTGGGCAGGGCTACCCGATGCCCTGCCCACCGTCACCGCGGCAAAGCTGTGCGGAAGCGAAGCGAAAGTCATCACGAAGCTTGTGCGCCAAAAACGCATCCGCGGTACCTTGATGGGTAATATCATGGTGTGCGTCAAAGAAGACTGGATTGCTTGGTTGGCAACATCGGAGATGATTGCAACGAATAAGAATGAGGTATATGTGGCGCTGATGCGAGAGTTTAAGAGGAGACGAAAAGCACAAGAATAAATTATTCACAAAATATTTACAAAAACCTATTGCCTATACGCTACGTAGATGTTGTAGTATTATATGCAGGAGGTGGTAACATGATTTACCGAGCAAAATGGATCGAGGATCATTTAGGAATTACTCGCAGGGCTCTCCGTATGTATGAAGACAGTGGACTGATGCCCAAAAATGAGAATAATCAATATCGTGAGTATGACGAACATGGCCTCGAACGGATTTGGGCGATAAAAGTACTTCAAGGGATAGGATATACCCTAAAAGAGATCAAATCGCTGTTGGAAACGGCGGATGAAGAATGGATCACGCACTCTTTACCCAAAAAAATAGCGGAACTGGAAAGAGACGTTGAAAAATCTCAAAGACATCTTGGATACGCGAAGATGATTTTGGTGACAGGGCGAATCCCTGCCCTTCCTAATGAACTGGGAACTGTGAAGCATGATGTATTCCAAGAAATGGCCGAGAGCGACTGGAACATTAATATGGATCCGGTAGGTGAAGCTATCTATCAACTTACAAACACTTCGCCTGAAGAATGGGGTGAATCAGAGGCAATACATGTTGCAAAGATGTTTGACGAACTTGGTAGTGATGGTGTCGAGATGATGCTTGTAATTGGGCCCTTGACAAAAGCAATTATTGCGCGTCGTGATTTGGTTCCATCGTCGGATAAAATTCAATTACTGGTAGAGCTAATATATGAGCAGTTTGTACAACAGCACGAGGACATGACGCCGCAACAATTTAGCCGATGCTTCTCTTCAAGTTTGATGGAAGGCAGTATAGGACACGCAAACCAACAGCAATACGGAATTGAGGGGTGCTCTTTTGTTGCTAATGCCGTGGCGGTGTTTGGTGGATATAAAAATTACGAGGACATTTTTTAAGGAGGGGAACGTGATGATCACAAAAAATCCACAGGTTCAAGCAATGCTTAGTTGCGATGGGGTGGCTTGTCCGGTAATCACACATGGAC
>JAZURB010000011.1:0-3660 GCA_045605945.1 Acutalibacteraceae bacterium | reverse complement strand
ACGCAAATTTTTACACCGCTTTGGATGCGTCACTTACGTCACTTTCGTCACTCAGAGACGGTTCAACATATGCGATCTCCAACAACCGCACACCGTTACTGCGCGAATTGTGAAAGTGAACGCCGAGATCTTCCAACGAATACCGCCATCTGTTCATCATCTGCTTGAACCCTTTTGCAGAAAAGGAACTGCTTGTTTGTGCGTTGAACCACTCGACGAAGTCGCTGTTGCCGCCTTTGAAGTATTGCTGTTTGCGCATAAGCTGTACCAGCTGTTCCATCTCCAACGGCAACAATGTTTCGGGATTCTCGCGGCTGTCATTTTCAAGTGTCCAGACAAAGTCGCTTTCCGAAAATTTCAACTCCAATTGACGGTATTCCACATCTCTGCCTGTGCAGACGAGTATGGCTTGTCCTTCACCGCGTTTGCTTTTGTCGAGTACAAACACCGTATCGACCGCACCGGCGATACCGGTCGTTCCCGACAGTTTGTTGAGAGGATCGTTGTCACCCTGTTTGCGAAGGTGATGAACAAGCAACAATGTAATGCCCAGTTCATCGGCGACTTGTTTGAGTATTCGGATTTCGTCATAGTCGTTACCGTACGAAGTATCGGTATTGCTGTTACGCACGATCTGAAAGGTATCAATTGCAACAAATCGCGTGTCGGGATGTTCTTTCACAAAGGCGCGGATTTCTTCGCACAGTCCGTCAGACAGTTTGTGTGCGGCGGTAGCAAAGAACGCATTGGCAGGAACATCGTCGGTGATACGATTCAGACGATCCTGCACGCGACGCAAGGTATCTTCAAGGCAAAGATACAATGTTGTACCTTTGGTGGTCGGCATATCCCACACGGGTTCACCTTTGGCAATGCGGACGCACAGATCCAACACCCACCACGATTTACCGATCTTCGGTGCGCCGCCGAGAATGGTCAGTCCCTGCGGAATCAGTGTGTCGACACAATACTTGATCGGTTCCAGTCTTGTGTCCATTAAGGTTTCGCCGTCTATAACAGCAAGTTTGTTTTTGGGTGTGATAGTATCAACCCCTTTCAAAGTAATAAAATATATTTTGCAGAGCAGCGAGTTTCCGATGCGAGAGAAAGTTCACATCCTTCCCTCGCCGTCTGCTTGTCCCCATACATCCGATGTCGTTCCTGCGCTTATTGCCAAGCGCGTACACCCGAAGCTTTCTGTTTCGCTCACCGTGTCCTTTTACAAGAGTGCGTGATGCACCTTTCTCCCACGGCACGATCATCCGATCGCTGTCATCGCAAAATCACCTCGGGCTGTATCCCATCGGCAGGGTTATTCAGTTGTCAAGGTTCGTCCGATCTGCAAGAAATCGCGAAAAGGATATTTATCCCTTCACTTGTTTCCTCACTTAGAGGGGTGTTTTTTACCCCTCAGACATAAACATTTACAAAATATTTACATCTGAGTTTTTAAGCTTGAAAAAAGCCCTCCATTTGCTTGTTCACTTAGCGGGGTGTTTTTCAACCCTCTAACAAAAATTTACCCCTCGTCCTTTACCTGTGACTTTTTTGAAGTTTGAGCCACATTTTTTGAAAACCTTCAGGACAAAAAGAAAGCCGGGCAGCAAATCAAAGGCCCTTAAAAATTAAGAGCTTCGATTTACTGCCCGGCAATTTGGAGACATGATCAGAATGTTTTATTCTGATAGGCCCGTGGCACGGAGACCAATCGTTTTGCGATCTTCATATTTAATTCTCTTCATGACTGATGTAAGCGATCCACCGTCCAGTCATGGTTTGCTCTCCTTTTGTTTCACTCGGGAGCCAAAAGTTAGCGTCTATCGGGATGCTCGGCTTGTCACCAATAACGCACACGCTGTTCTGTCGAAGAACGCACCGAAGTTTTACCGAGCCAGCGGACACAATCTCGATACGACGAAGTCACCTTCCCCGCCGCCGAGTGTTATGCCATCACCGTTCAAAAAGGCCGAAGGCGGATTGCGTACGCACTTGTAAAAGCGCAAGAATAGGAACATTTGTTCCTTTCTTGCTTTTAAGTATAACACAGAGAATACAGGTTGTCAATGGTTTTTAGAACGTTTGTTTGTTATTTGTGAAAACAGAAGCGGTCAGAATCCACTCTTACCGCTTCTGCTTTTATATAATTAATGTTTGCAAACTGAAAAGTGCATTGTGTCTGTTCCGCATTTGTATGACGCATTCAGTTCCGTTACGCGATTCTTGGCCCATATATCATCATCCGACAGCCATGATGTTTCATCGTCTTCGTGTTCCCATATTGTCGCCATATACATCGGGCATTTCACGTGTAGTATTTCACAATAATGCTGTATTTTTTTGTAGTCGCTGTAGATGATATTAGGAGATGCCGATCCGTTTTTGTATTTCAATTCCAGGATACATAAGCATTCTGTAACGGCTTCCCCCCAATAATTACAGCTTTTTTCAAAATCCATTCTTGCAATCACGATGTCCGGGCGATATCCTGTGCCTTGAAATTTATCGTCGGTAAATTCAGTGAATATCCGCAAATCATACTTTTCAAGTAAGTTTGAAAGCTTCATCCGCAAGTAATGATACATCGCGTTTTTAAGAGTATCCTCTTTTAAAAGCCACCTGTTTTCATAGTCCGAAGCAATGTCATTCATCCACACATATCGGATCGCATCATCTATCTGTTTCAGTACATATTCTTTTTCCGTTGTTGTCATTTTTTCACCTTCTTACTCCTCGTCCGCAGGACGTGTTACATTCCATGTGGCCGTAAAATCAGGATCGACAACCACTTCACCCGTCGAGCGAAGTTTGTATTCGCCGGGCTTTGCACGTTTGGTCGAGCTCAAATCAGGTGGCAACCAATACTCCTCACTTGTTGATAAGGTGAGATAAATCCCGTCGTCTTCCACGCGGTCGACTGTACCCCAAACCTGTTTTTGTTCCGTACACTCGCCGTCCTCATTCAGATAACTCAAACCGACCAACATCACTTTACCGATCAGCTCTTCAAAGGTGATCGGTCGGTTATCCTCGTCACCGCGTCGCTCATAAAAATATAACCCGTATTCTTTAAAATCATTTGGTATATCAAAAATGGTTTTGCCGTTCATTTCCACCCGTTCACACTCACCCGGATGCTCCGCATCAAAGGTGTCCCATGCGGTGACAAGCCGCTCTGTTTTGGAGATGCCGAAATCTGCAAAGAACGATTCGTATTTTGCGGCATCGGCACAATACACCCGCATCATATTATATCGTTCAAACAATATCTCCTCGTGGCTTTCGTGACCGCCGAAACCAAATGTATTCATCCCGTCCGCAATCAGCAACGGACCCACCGCTTCAAGCATCTGCAAAGCATGTTCCTCGTCCAGTCCGTCCATAAAATAAACATCCGTGTGAAAGGTGTCAACCACACCTGGTGCGGTTTCGGTTTCGTCCGCTTGGTTTGCAGGAAGCTCGAGAATAAAAAACATGTATTCCTGATGCTCTTTGATAAACTGCCGCATCATATCCATCACTTTTGACGCATCCACATTGGCGTGGATTGCCCGCTCGGATACTTCGTATTGTTCAAAGAGTTTCTCGGGATACGGCACCCGACATCCTTGCTTTAATTCTATCATGGTATCACCCACCTTTATTTCAGTATAGCACATGCCA
>JAZURB010000010.1:0-2685 GCA_045605945.1 Acutalibacteraceae bacterium | reverse complement strand
TCCCGAAGAGGTCAAGCGCCTGCTGCGAGAGATCGTATCCGACATGCTGCGCGGCGGTCAAGAGCTGCAGCTCTCCACCAAACCGTCGATCATTTTGGTGATCGGCGTCAACGGCGTCGGCAAAACGACCACGATTGGTAAAATGGCGGCGCGCATGACCGCCGAAGGCAAAAAAGTCATCCTCGGTGCAGCGGATACCTTCCGTGCCGCCGCGATCGAACAACTGGATATTTGGGCAAAGCGCGCGGGCGTGGATATTGTTAAGCACGCGCAGGATGCCGATCCCGCGGCGGTGGTGTTTGATGCGATCGCAGCGGCAAAAGGACGCGGCGCGGATGTCGTGATTTGCGACACCGCGGGACGCTTGCATAACAAGAAAAATCTGATGAACGAGCTTGCCAAGATCAGCCGTGTCATCGAGCGCGAATTGCCCGATGCGGACAAGGAAGTGCTGCTGGTGCTGGATGCGACGACGGGACAAAACGCCGTCAATCAGGCGCGCGAGTTCAAAAACGCCGCGGGTATCACCGGCATCGTGCTCACAAAGCTTGACGGCACGGCGCGCGGCGGTGTGGTGCTGGCGATCCGCGAGGATCTGCAGGTGCCCGTTAAGTTTATCGGTGTCGGCGAGGGCATCGATGATCTGCAGCCGTTTGATCCCGAGGAGTTTGCCGCGGGTCTTTTTGAGGAGTGATACACCATGAAATATATCATTGCTACACATAATGCCAAAAAACTGACCGAGCTGTCGCGTATTTTGCTGCCGCTCGGCATTGAAGCGGTCACCGACCGCAACCTCGGCATTGCGTTGACCGAGGTGGAGGAGACGGGCGCGACTTTTGAGGAAAACGCCTATCTGAAAGCGGCATCCGCCTGCAAGGAAAGCGGACTGCCTGCTGTTGCCGACGATTCGGGATTGTGCGTTGACGCGCTTGACGGCGCGCCGGGTCTGTATTCCGCGCGTTATGCGGGCGAAGGCGCGACCGACGCGGAGAAAATCGCCAAATTGCTCGATGCGCTCAAGGATGTTCCCGCCGCTGAGCGTACCGCACGCTTTGTATCGGCGATTTGCTGCGTATTTCCCGACGGCACGACGCTCACCGCGCGCGGCACCTGCGAAGGCACGATTGCTTTTGCGCCCGATGGCGAGGGCGGCTTCGGCTACGATCCCGTATTTTTGTGCGACGGCAAGAGCTTTGCCGCGATGACCGCCGAAGAAAAAGATGCCGTGTCCCACCGCGGCAATTCGCTTCGCACCTTCTCGAAGGTGCTTGAAGCACATCTGAAACAAGGAGAATAACGGTTATGACCAGTAAACAACGAGCTTTCCTGCGTGGAATGGCCAATACACTTGATCCCATTGTGCATGTCGGCAAAACCGGCCTGACCGCCACGATCGAAAAGCAAGCAGACGATGCACTCACCGCACGCGAGATCCTTAAGGGTCGTGTGCTGGAGACGGCACCCGTCACCGCAAAAGATGCTGCTGCATCCATCGCAGCGGCGGTGAATGCCGATGTCGTGCATGTCATCGGTCGCACCTTTGTGCTGTATCGCCGTAACGCGAAAGAGCCGAAGATCGTGCTGCCGAAATAAAACAAAATCAGGGATGTGCGTCACCCTGAGCGGAGCGTCGGCCGCAGATACATTCGACTACGCTCAGTATGACGCGGACGACGCGTAGTCGAACGGGTCTCCTATACAGACGCGCACATACCGTTCAATATGACGCGGATGTTTTCGCGAATAGTTTCCACTGCTCTTAAAGGAGGTGCTGCAAAATGAATATCGGTTTGTTCGGCGGCAGCTTCGACCCGATTCACGAAGGGCATCTGGCGCTGTGCCGCGGTATGGCGGATGCGTTGGCACTTGATCGTGTGATTTTGATGCCGACCGCGAACCCACCGCATAAAATCAAGAAAACCGCCACCGCCGATGCCGATCGCCTTGCTATGTGTGAAGCCGCAGTGGCGGGAGATGATCGCTTTGTCGTGTCTGCTTGGGAGATTGAGCAAGGCGGCGCCTCCTTCACCGTGGATACACTCACGCATCTGCATGAGAGCTATCCGCAGGATCAATTGTTCTTGCTTATGGGCGCCGATATGTTTTTGACGCTCAGCGGCTGGAAGCGGTTCGAGGATATTTTGCAAGCAGCGGTGCTGTGCACCGTCCCGCGGGATGATGTTCCCGTCGAAAAGCTGCGTGAGCATGCCGCATCGCTTCAGGCGATGGGAGCTGTGTGCCGCGTGGTGGAAATGCCGCTGCGGCGCGTATCATCCACCGCGATCCGCGCGGCGATCCTTGCGGGCGAGCCGACCGACGGCTTGCTGCCGCCTGCCGTTGCCGATTATATCGCGGCACATGGCTTGTACCGTGAAACAGCGGCGGTGGATCGTGATGAGCAATTTCGGCAGATTATCAAAGCGCGGTTGCTGCCCGACCGCTACGAACATTCGCTCGCGGTCGCCGATGAGGCGCGTCGTTTGGCGATTGCTTACGGTGCCGATCCTGCCAAGGCATATACGGCGGGTTTGCTGCACGATATTTTAAAAAACACAAAATGCGAACTACAGTTGCAAATTCTTAAGGAGTTTGGTATACTATTAGATAACGTTGAAAAACAGTCCCCGAAATTGTGGCATGCGATCAGCGGTGCCGCCTTCATCGAGCGGGTGCTCGGCGTGG
>JAZURB010000009.1:0-12603 GCA_045605945.1 Acutalibacteraceae bacterium | reverse complement strand
GATCCGACTTGTCACAAATTCAAACCCTCGCTTTTGCAGCAAATGAATAATCTTCTCGATCTTCGCACCGTAGCTTTTGATGCCGTGCTTTAAATAATAGCGATCATACGCTTTGAGTCCTTTTATCTTCGGCACGGCTTGGCGCGTCAGTTCAAAAGGATGCAGATAAAAGACATAGTAATCGTTTTCAGCAGCATAGCGCGCGATCTTCGAACGAATAAAGCCCCAATGCGCGAGTCGCACATAACCGCCGCCCGAAATGGGATAGCGCCGCCCGAACAGGGTGGATTGGGATAGCCCGAATTCGTAAAATCCGTTTTTGCGGAACATGCCGTCACGCACGGTTTCAAAGCCGTCCAAATCCAACTTCACCGTGTGTCTGGCGGCAGGGAAGTTCAAATGGCTGGCATCGTAGGTGAAGCCCAGCTCGGAAAGCGCCGCCAACCGCGCGGCATCCAGACTGAAATTCGGTGCCCGATACCCCTGCGGCGATACGCCGAGCATTTGCTCGATGAGCGCTTTGCCGTGCTGCGTATCCTCGTAAAATTCAGCAACGGATTTTTTCATCGGCGCCACATGATCATAACTGTGCAGCGCCACGCGGTGTCCGTTTGTCAGACAGCGCTTGAGTTTTTTATGTAGCTTCGGTACCAACCGTCCCACCGTAAACAGCGTGGCTTTAATGCCGTGAGCATCCAGTATGCGGATATATTCATCAAACCCGTCGAGCAAATCCTCGCGCACCGTATCACCCGAATAGGCGACACATTCGGTGTCGGTAAATGCTTCGACATCCATCGTAAACACTGCGTATTTTTTATTCATGCGTGACAAACTCCACGACTGCCTTGTCGTAATCCGCCGTATTGGTCAAACGCAGATGCGAGTGGTTGCCTTTTTCAAACCACACGATCTGTTTATCCTCGCTGGCGCAGGCATCAAACAGCTGTTGGCTCTTTTCGGGCAACGAGAACACATCCTGCTTGCCATAGATGAACAGCACACGCTGACGCAGCAGCTTAAACAGACGCATCGGCTTATCGCGATACACATTCGAGCCGGCATGCAGACGAATGCGCAACATCACCATATCCAGCACGGGATACAGCGGACGCTTATCGATGATCATATGCTGCTTGTAGGTCTCGCGGAAGGAAACAAAGCAGCCCTCGGTAAACAGTCCTTCAATCTCTTTCGGGCAGTCGGGTGCGGTCATTGCGAGCAGCGCCGACGAGGTGCCGACACAAATGGCATGGATATACACACCCTTGTTACCGAGCGTGTCACACGCAAAGCGCACCCATTTTTTGACATCGCCGCTTTCTTTCACGCCGATCGTGTTGTATTTGCCGTCGGACAAACCGTGAGCGCGATTGTCGATCACCAGCACATTGAAGCCCGCTTGCTGATAAGGCGGCGCGAAAAAGTAGGAATACATCAAGCTTTCGCAGCGACCCGGCAGAATCAGCACACACTTGTCGCCGCCGAAATCAAAATATTCGCCGAACAGACGCAAGCCGTCGTTCTCAATTTGCACTTCCTTTACGCGGTCGCGATACTGCGCCGCCCAAGCAACGCCGATGTCCCACATGGCTTGTTGCTCCTCATTTTCGGGTGCGGAACAGGTGCGTCCCCAGCTTTCCTTGGATGTACGCACCAGCGTGCCGCGATACACCTTACCCGCAATCCACCAGGTGAAGCCCAGCGAAAAAAGCAGTCCTGCCGCAACCAGACCGACCGCGACCCACATCAAAATTCCCCAAAATCCAGCCATAGCATCCTCCTGAATTTTCTCCAAAAATCACTTCTCGTCGCATAGTATACCATATGTTTTGACAGATTTCATCAGTTTTCGCAAAAAAAACGTTGAAAATGTTGAAATGAAGGGCGGTTTGTGCTAGAATATGTAAAGTTATTATGAACAAAGAGGAGCGTTTTTATGGCTGATTTTGTGATTATTCCGGATGTCACTTGTGACTTAAAGCGACCGCTTCGCGAGCGCTTTGGTATCCCCGATTATATCCCCGGTTTGCTCAATTTCCCTGACGGACATTGTGAAAAGGCCGATATCGATTGGGAACGCCACGACCCCAAAACCTATTATGAATCCATGAGCGATCGCAAGACGCTGTATAAATCCGCTTATGCTTCGCCCGGCGAGATCGCGGAAGTATATGAGAAATATCTCAGCCGGGGCATCGATGTGCTCTCGATCGTGTTGTCCTCGGGCGTTTCCGGCACCTATCAAGCGTGCGAACATGTGCGCACGGAGCTGGCGGAAAAATATCCCGAGCGCAAGATCATCTTGATCGATTCGCTGCGTTTTTCTACCGCGTTGGCGCTGCTGCTGATCATGGCATCGCAGAAAAAAGCGGAAGGCGCCACAATTGAAGAGACGGCGGCGTTTGTGGAAGAAAACAAGCATCGCGTTCACCAAATCGGCCCGATGGACGATCTGTTCTTCCTTGTGAAAACCGGTCGCGTTTCCAATTTCAAGGCATTTTTCGGCACGCTGGTCGGCGTTAACCCGATGGCGGACTTTAACCGCAAGGGCGTTGCCGAGGTGCTTGCCAAATTCAAGGGTAAGAAGAATGCATTTGACGCCGTTATTCGCTATATACGCGAAACGGCGATCAATCCCGAAGAGCAAATCATTTTTGTGGCGCATTCCAACCGTTTGCAGGCTGCCGAGGCGCTCGCGGAAATGATCAAAAACGAATTCCACCCGAAAGAGATCATCATCAATGATGTCGGTATGTCCTCGGGTGCTTCGATCGGCCCCGGTCTGGTCGCTGCGTTCTACTACGGCACCGAAATTACCGAAGGCTGCGAAAAAGAAAAAGAAATCATGGCGAATATCATCGCTTCTCAGCGAGAGAAAAAATAACGCATTTTACAAGCAGAAAGGATGTTACCCCCTATGAAACCGTTTGTAATTCTGACCGATACCACCTCCGATATGGAAAAGACTCTGCGTGAGCAATACAATATTGAATATGTTCCGATGAACTACTTGGTCGGCGAAGATGAGTTTGTCGCTTCGCTCGATTGGGAAAGCCATCCTCCGAAGGATTTTTATGACATTATGCGCGGCGGCACGCGTATTACTACCACCCAAGTGCCGCAAACCGTGTTCGCCGAAGCATTTGAAAAATATTTGAGCGAGGGCTTCGATGTGCTGTACATCGCCTGCTCGTCCGCTCTCTCCGCATCGGTCAAAACCGGTACGATCGCCGCAAAGGAAGCGATGGCCGCTCACGAAGGATCGACCATCATCTGCCTCGACTCCCTCATCAGCAGCTTGGGACAAGCGCACCTCGTGATCGAGGCAGCAAAAAAACGCGATGAGGGCTTGTCGCTTGCCGATACCGCGGCGTACATCGAAAGCATTAAGCTGAACATGCATCAGTTTGCCACCGTCGGCAGCCTTGAATATCTCCGTCGCGCCGGTCGCGTGACTGCTTCGAGCGCGTTCTTCGGCAATCTGTTGGGCATCAAACCGATCATTATTTCCGATCGTTTGGGCAATAACTATGCCATGAAGAAGGTCAAGGGTGCGGCTAACGCTCGAAACGAGATCGCCAGACTCGTTGCCGACGCTGCAGACGGCAACTTTGACACGCTGTACATCTCGCACGCCGATTGCCTCGCCGATGCCGAAGCGCTGCGCGATGCGATTTTGGCGATCGCGCCGTTTAAACATGTGCACATTGATGTGATTCGTCCCATCGTCGGTGCCTCGGTCGGCCCCGGCACGGTGGGTGCTTATTTCTTTGGCAAAGAAGTTACGATCGAAGGAAAAGAGTGATTTTTGAATGCAAACGCAAACGCTTAACGGTGTTATGTTGCACGCCATGTTCACGGGCGGTTATCGTAATTTGAAGCGCAACATGGACACGGTCAACGATTTGAATGTTTTCCCCGTTCCCGACGGTGATACCGGCACCAACATGGTGCGCACGCTGGGCGGCGGTGTTCGCGCAATCACCACGGCGGACGACAGCGTCGACGCTTACATGAAGCGTCTGTCGCAGTCGGTGCTGTTGTCGGCGCGCGGCAACTCGGGTGTTATTTTCTCGCAGTTTATTCACGGCATCGGCGTCGGTGTCAAAGGTAAAGATGCGCTGTCGCTTGCCGATTTTGCGCATGCATTCGCCTGCGCCAAAGAGGATGCATATCGTTCGGTCCTCACCCCTACCGAAGGCACGATGCTCACCCTTATTCGCTGCGGCGCGGAATTTTTGAACGAGCATCACGCGGAGTATGCGACCTTTGAAGAGTGCTTCCCCGCGCTGATCGAGTTTTCGAAGCAAGTGCTTGCCAAAACCCCCGATATGCTTCCCGTTCTTAAGGAAGCCGGTGTGGTGGACAGCGGCGGTGCCGGTCTTATCTGCGTGCTGGAAGGCATGTATGCAGGACTGTGCGGCGTGGAAATCGAAGACGATGCATCGTTCGATTTCGTTGAACCCGCCGCGGAGTTTACGCTGGGCACCTTCGGCCCCGACAGTGTGCTGGAATACGGCTATTGCACCGAATTCCTGCTGCAGCTCATGAACGCCAAAACCGATATTGCCGCATTTGATATCGGCGCTTTCATCAAGCCTCTTGAGAAGATGGGTGACTCGATCGTGGCGTTCGAAAACGACGGTATCGTGAAGGTGCATATCCACACCTTCACCCCCGAAACCGTGCTCGGCTATGCGCGCACCTTCGGCGAGTTCGTGACGATGAAAATCGAGAACATGTCGGTGCAGCACAGCGAGCAAAGCGAAGCTCCCGCGCAAAAAGAGCATTATAAGTATGCGATCGTTGCCGCCGCTATGGGCAGCGGCATCGTGGAATATTTCAAGAGCATCGGTGCGAATGTGATCATCGACGGCGGTCAAACGCAAAATCCGTCGGTGGATGACTTCCTCAACGCTTTTAACAGCCTTGACGCCGACCATATCATCGTGCTGCCCAACAACTCCAATGTCGTGATGACGGCGCAGCAAGCAGCGAAGATGTACGGCAGCGCCGATGTGCATGTCATTCCCACCAAATCGGTGGTAGAGGGTTACTCTGCCCTGTCGATGATGAACCTGTGGGTGGACACGGTCGAAGAGTTGCTTGACGATATGACCTGCTGCCTTGACGGCGTTACCACGGGTTATGTGACGACCGCGACCCGTGACACCGCTATGGGCGGCGTGGATGTGAAGAAAGGTCATTACATCGCGCTCGACGATGAGACGATCCTCGCTTGCGATACCGATAAGGTCGCCATCACCATGGAACTGGTGCGCAAGATCAACGCCGCCACTCCCAAAGAAGTGATCACCGTATTTGTGGGCGCGGATGTAACGCCTGAGGAAGCTGCCGACCTGCAATCGCGCCTTGCGGCGGAATTGCCTATGGCGGAAATCGGCTTTATCGAAGGCAACCAGGAAATTTACAGCTTTATTCTGTCGTTGGAGTGATCACTCATGCGTTCCATTGTTATTGATGTTTACGGTGCAGATGCGGGCGTTGCCCCCATTGTTAAGGGTACCGTGAAAGCGCTCAAGGAAGCTCCCGATTTTCGCGCGATCTTTGTCGGTGACAGTAACGCGGTGCGCCCGCTGCTGGAAGACGCAGGTGTGGATCCCGCACTGTATGAGTTGGTGCATACCGACGGATTTATCCCGAACGATGCGCCGCCTACGGCGGTGTTCGGCGGCAACGATGACGCTTCGATGGTGATGGCGTATGACCGCCTGAAAACCGACGACGATTGCATGGCGATGCTGTCGGCGGGTAACACGGGTGCGTTGCTTGTCGGCTCGATTTGCCGCTTAGGGCTTATCAAGGGGATGAAATTCCCTGCGCTGTCCTCGGCGCTGCCCTGCATGGCGGATCATTTGGTTTGCCTGGTGGATTGCGGCGGCAACATGGATTGCACCGCAGACGATCTGGTGCGTTTTGCCAAACTCGGCAACGCCTTCATGCAGTGCATGGGCAACATGGAAGCGCCGCGCGTCGGCTTGCTTTCGGTGGGACGCGAGGATCAAAAGGGCAACACATTGACCAAAGAAACCTTTAAGCGGCTCAAAGAGCTGCCGCTCAATTTCATCGGCAACGTCGAAGGCTACGATCTGATCACAGGCGATGCCGATGTGATCGTATCGGACGGTTTTGCGGGTAATCTCATTCTCAAATGCGCTGAATCGGCGGGTAAAGCCGCCATGGCAATCGCCGCTTCGTTCGGCGAGAGCGACGAAAGCAAGGCGCTGATCGCACGCATTAACCGCCGCTTGTTCGAAGTGTTCGACTATAACTCGCAAGGCGGCGCGACCTTCCTCGGCACCAAGAAAACCGTGGTAAAAATGCACGGCGGTGCCAACGACGAAACTGCCTATGCTTGTATTCGACAAATCATGCGCCTGCATCGCGGCGGCTATGCCGAGGCGATCAGCGCTCTGGAATTATAAACCAACACGATCGGCCCTTGTATCCTAACGGATATGAGGGCCGTTTTGTTTTCCGAAAAACAGTTGGTGTAACATACCCTTTTAAAAAAGAAAAACGGATGTGCGCGCTAACGCTTTCATCCGTTTTGCCGAAATCCGTTATTGGTTTTCCTTTTGTTTGGTTTTCAGTTTTTGCCAGCTGATATACCCATATATATCGTTGACCAGAAAGGCGACAAAGCATACCGCAACAGCGATATACCGAACATCACACACACTCGCCGTTACCCATAAGACAATCAGCACAATATCGTTCAACGCATACGCCAATGCAAACAAAGGACTTCTTCGAAAAGTGAGATACACCGCCATAAAACTGGTTGTTACCGACAGAGTGCTCGGTATCATATTGGCAGTTTCATAATACGCTAAAATGAAATAGAACACGATCGTTATCGGCACGGCACAAAGCAGCATAAGCCACAGTTCGATCTTGCGCATCGTATTCACTTTCACTTCGGCTTTATTGCCTTTATAGGGGTTTTTCAGCCACGATATCAGCGCAAAAATCGCCATCGGCATGGTCATCCCGAGATAAGTGATCATCTCGCCGTAATACGCAAAGGTGTAGGCGATGACCCCATAGAGCAGGCTGAACAGCACCATTAACACCTGACCGATCGGATTTCCTTTGGCGTTGAATATAAGCGAAGTGACGCCGATAAGCGAGGCGGCTAATGTGATATAATTTTCTCTGTCGAATATGCAAAAAGAAGCCACGATCAACAGCACGGATGATGTCCATAAAATCTTTTCTAACCTTGAAAAATAGTTCTTCACTGGTAATCCCCCAAAAAATAAGCATTCGCGTACACATCTTCTAAGACCTAACGATGTGCAGACGAATGCTTGATTGCATTTCACTACCCGGTGGCAGTTTACGGTTTATTTTTCACTATGGTACCACAAAAGTGTCTCGATTGCAACGGTAATTTATGCTTCATTCACGATTTTTCCGGTGATATGTTCGGGTTGCAATTCATAGCATACGGTGACGTTGGCGAATTTCTCTATCTCGGAATCGATATAGTCGATATCGGCGGTAAATTTCCGACTCAGCTTGCGATAGACATCGACGGCTGTTTCCCGATCTTCAACAACACGCATCCTTCCGAAAACGATAACGCTGCAGATATTCAGCGCCCATTCGCCGTCTTTTCGGAAGCCCCCGTCATATACGCAAAACGAAACCTTATCATCGGCGGATATTGCATCGCTCTTGTGACCTTTTTTGCCGCTTTTGAGCGTCCGCTGTTTTGCGGGCGCTTTTCATTGCGCGTCAGTGAATTTGTGCGCTGCTGTGGATGAATTTGTTGAGCAGATATCGCACGGGAATTGCCACAACATACACGATGTTAAAAGCGGCAATCAGCGGGATCGTATCCGCACAGGTGAACTTAAACAGCATACATCCGAGCGAATACAAGACGAAATAGATGACCGTATAAATCAGCGTCGGGTAATAATCCCGATAGCGCACATTGCGGAAAATCCAAAAACGATCGAGCACAATATTGATCGCGCAGCAGGTTGCCGCCATGCTCGGCAGCGTGATCAGTAAATGATCGTAGCCGAAGAGCAGCGTGCAGATAAGCAGCGAGAGCTGCAAATACACCAATCCGACAAATTTCGCAAACGCGCTAAAAAATAAGCACTGATAGAGCTTGATCGTGTCGGGAACAGGGCGGAAATGCGACGATTCGTTGTTGCCTATGTAGATCGCCTCAATAGGCAGCGTCGTGATACGGATGCCCTGCTTGCTGGCGTAATACAGCATATTCAGCTCATATTCATAGCGGTCGAATTTAACCTTGAGCATCCAATCGATATGCTTCACATCAAAGCCGCGCAGACCGGACTGGTTGTCCGACAAATACTGATTGGTCAGCAACGCATAGGTAAGGCGCGACAGCGAGTTGCCGAAACGCGAACGAAACGGAATATCCCGACGGCGACGGCGCACCGACAACACAAAGTCATCTCCCTTGTGCAGTTGATCAAAAACGCGCACAACATCCTCGGGTAAATGCTGTCCGTCGGCATCACAGGTAACAAAGTATTGACATTCGGGCATACTTGTTTTAATATAGTTCATACCGAAGCGTAACGCGTAACCCTTGCCGCAGTTTTGTGCAAGCTCGATCACTGTTGCCATTTCGGCGACCTTTTCAAACACCGGCGCAAACGCCGCGCCGCTGCCGTCGTTGACCACCAACACCTGCAAATGGTAGGTGTTATGCAGCGTTTCGACGACGCCGATCAGTTTTTCATCCGGCTCATATGCCGGAATGAGTACCAGATCCATGGTAATTTCTCCTCTTCTCAAAGCTGTGCCACACAGAATGTGTGGATCTTCTCCATCAATGCATCGTTTGCGGTGCCGTCGGCATCAAACAGCAAATTTGTGTGCCCGTTCTGCCCCGCATCCGCACATATATATACCTCTACCGCGCCGCTGTCAATCTCGTCGCGATGAGACAATATCGAATATTTATCCGTCGGCACGGTAGTGTCCTGCTGACCGTGAACGATCAACACAGGCACCGCCGTTTCGCTTAACACCTGCGCAGCGTCGGCATTGGCGATCTCGCCGCCGAACAACAGTGTTTGATACGCCCACAAAAACGGATAATTGCCATAAGCCACAGGGCCGATTGCTTCGACCGAAGCGCTCATAACCCCTTCCATGGCGCTGTTGATCCCGCTGACGGTGACCACCGCCGCGACATCCGTCTCCCCCGCCGCGCAACAAGCAGCGTAACCACCGCGACTGTGCCCGAGCAGGACAAGCTCCGAAAAGCCAAAGCGCTCGTTTTCTTCCGCAAATGCGAGCGCGGCTTTTAAATCGCACAGCTCCTGCGGAAAGCCGACCGACGAGTCACCTTCGGAATGGCAGCTTCCCGTCGGGTCGAACGCGAACACCGACCAACCGTAACGAAGCAGTGCATCAATTTGCTGCAGATATTCATCCGCGCAGGCATGATAGCCGGGCGCAAGCACGATGAGTGCATCCAGTGCGTTCTCCCCTGCGGCGCGGTAAAGATAGCCGTTTAAACGGTTTTCGTCCGACAAAAACGAAACTTCTTCACGCGCGGCAACGACCGCCGAAAGCGCCGCAGACGGTGAAACGGGCGTCGGATCGTATCGCGCGAAAATCCCGTCGTACACCAGCTTGGTGGCGATCATGGAGACGATACAGAACACCGAAAATGACAACAGAGCGATCATACTCACCTTTTTCAAACGAGAGTGTGTGTTTGTTGCCATTATTGTCACCCCATTATTTTCCGATTATTCCCGACACAGGAGGTTTTTTCATGCATTTCTCCCCAAGCCACCAATTGCATATTCTTCCCGAAGAAACCTTTGCGCAAGACATGGCGCAGGTGGAGGCAGTGCTGGATGCTTGCCGCCACAGCGGACGCATCGCTTCGTTTGACGGGCTTGAACTGTTCTATGAATATTTCCTTGCCGAAAACAGCGTCGGCACCATTGTGGTGGTGCACGGACTGAGCGAGTTTACCAAGAAATTTTACGAGCTTGCCTGGTATTTCTTGCACCAAGGCTACAATGTCGTTTTGTACGATCAGCGCGGCCACGGTTTGTCGGGACGACAGACCGACAGCTTGCCGCTGATCCATGTCGATCACTTTGACGATTATGTCGAAGATCTGCATATATTGCTTAACAAAGTGGTTATCCCCGCCGTCGGTGATTCGCCGCTGTATCTGTACGCCCATTCCATGGGCGGTGCGGTTGCGATGCTGTATATGGCGCAGCATCCTATAAGTGCGGTGAAGAAAACGGTGCTGTCCGCGCCGCTGATCCAGCCGCAAATCGGGCGCATGCCGCTGTGGATGCTGCGGATGCTTTCGCGCTTGGAAGCCGTTGCCAAGGGCAGCAAAACAAAGTCCTGGAAGGCGGGCGATTTTGATCCCGATATACGCTACTCGCCACGCATTTCCGATTTAAGTGTCGCGCGATTTGAACGCAATTTGGCATATCGCCGCTCGTCGCCGTACTACCAATCCACGCCGCAAACCACGGGGTGGAACTGTGAAGCGCTTTCGCTGCGTCATCGCTTGCTGTCGCGCAAAACCACCGGTGCGATCCGCACGCCGACATTGCTGCTTTGCGCGGAAAAGGATTCGATCGTTCAAACGCATGAGCAACAGCTGTTCGCCGAACGCACCGCCGCTTGCCGCATACATGTTCTTACAAACGCCAAGCACTCCCTGTATACCGCCAACGAACCGGTTATGCGGGAAATGCTGACGCAGACATTTACTTTCCTTCGCGAGTCGTAACGGCTCGCGATTTTTTTGCGCTTTTGCGACGAGATGCCGTTGCTTTTTCGGCAGCAATCTCCTTCTCGCCCATGCGCATCGCCTCTTTGATAACGATTTTAATAAACGCCTGCAGCACACGCAGCACACTGACACGCAGCTTTACATCGCAACGCACAAGGCTTTCTTCTGCCAAGAAATCACAACGAACATCGATGCTTTCCCCGCGCGGACGCACCTTCATGATGCCGTGAACGGCGGTAATGATCGGATAAATCGCTGTGCAGCATTTTCCGTAATTCACCGCGGCGTCGCCTGCATCATCCGACGCGCATACCACACACAGCTCAAACTTAACAAGCGTGCAGTATTTCACGATCCACACCACTTGCCTGAACAGCGTAAGAAGGATGCTGCAGGTATCCTTCACGGTCTCTGCTACACCGCTGCTCTTCACGCTCGATTTGAGCGCTTTGGAATCGGTTTTGGAAAGGCCCGTTGCCTCCTTGGCAAACACCAAAATCGGGTTTTCGGGATCGGGATCTTCGCCGAATTCCATATGCAAAAAGCGATAGCGAATCATCAGTTCGTCTTGCTCATCAGTCTTGACGATCACATACACAGGTAAGCAGAGAATGACGGTGATAAGCAGCGCAATGCCGCCGATAATGCCGATCGCAATCCACATCTCCCGATCCCTCCTTTTGCATAAAAAGTATTCCCGCGCGGCGGGAGTTTATTGCGTGAGCGTGTCGCGCAGGTTGTCGCCGATGACGGCGAGTGTCTTATAAAACGAAGCGCGATCCTCCTCAGACAAGCCGCTGCCGCCCAAGGTGACCCATTGTTCAATCAGGGTATCCACATGCGCGGCAATCTCCACGCCACGCGGAAGAAGCTGCCACTGCGCACGGTAGGTTTTCCCTTCGCTGCACACATATGCGCGTTCGCGCAGTGTGGATAACGCGCGCGAGATCGCCGCTTTATCCTCTGCACATAAACGGCAAAGCTCTGCCGCCGTCAAGCCGTTATGATGATGAAGAAAATACAGGCACATCAGATGTGTGCCTTTCAAATCGTACTCTTCCATTTCCATCGCTTTGATACGCTGGATATATTTATAGCATGAAGTAATCCCCATGACAAAAGATTCAAAGCGTTGTAACATGCGCGCATACTCCTCTTTCTATAATATTCCCAGTATACACCGAATCGGCCGGATTGTCAACGAAAACGAAAAGCTCCCCCACAGTTGTGGGGGAGCTTTTTCAGGTGTTTATTTACCAATCCTCGTCATCGTCAACGACACCATCGCCGGGGATCTCTTCGAATACGATGGAACCCGAGAGGATCTCCTCTGCCTCAAACCAAAGAACTTCCAGTTCGGGAGAGTCATATTTCATTTTCGCCATGGGTATCATCTCACTTTCTGTTTGTTCTTCAATTCGATCAGCTAACTGCCGTCAGCGTACCGACAGCGATGATATCGCTATAGGTGATATAGGTGGTGCTGCCGATCTTATAGATCAAATAACCACGCGCATAATACGTGTTCGCTTTGCTCTGGTTGATCGTGACCATCATATAGTATTGGTTAGACGAGTTAACGGTAGATGCTTTCAGATAACGCACCGCCGTGGGCAGAGAATGGTTACTATACGCATTCGCTGCGGTGGTATCGGTAAACTTCATTGCGTTACCAAATGCATTCGCCACCGCCTTGTTATAATCGTTGCTGCCAACGCTCAATCCGGTAAGCTGTCTGGGTGCAATAATGTTATCAAACTGACGGCTCTGCGTGTAGAGTGTGTCGGATTCGACCGCTGTCGCAC
>JAZURB010000008.1:0-3938 GCA_045605945.1 Acutalibacteraceae bacterium | reverse complement strand
ATACCTGTCGCGGCAGCGGCCGCGTGTCGCTGCCTCGCAAAATCGGGGGCAATGTCCCTGCGGGCATCGACGACGGTCAAACTCTGGTGATTCGCGGCAAGGGCAATGTCGGTCAAAACGGTGGTCCTGCGGGCGATCTGCAGGTGCGCATTTCCGTGCGTCCGCATCCGCTCTTTGAGCGTCGCGGCAACGATATTTATTGCGATCTGCCGCTTACCTATGCGCAAGCCGCGCTGGGTGCCGAGGTACAGGTTCCCACGCTTGACGGTAAGGAAGCCCTCACCATCAAAGAAGGCACGCAACCGGGCGAGCTGATCAAAATGAAGGGTAAAGGCTTCCCCGATGTGCAAGGACGCCGCGGTGGCGATCTGGTATTCCGTACCGTCATCGAAGTGCCGCGCCATTTGAGCAATGAGCAAAAAGATTTGCTGCGTAAGTTTGAGGACGCGTCTACCGATAAGAACTACAATAAGCGCAAAGGCTTCTTTGACCGCTTGAAAGATTTGTTTGATTAAAAAAATCCCCGCTGTCAGCGGGGATTTTTTTTGCGGTTATATATTCTCAAATGCAGCTTTCACCATATCTTTATATTGCGCTACCGCGTTTGCGGGAGAGACCAAGCGGATCTTGCCGCCGAATTCAAACAGCCAGCCGTAAAATGTGGGGGAGAGCATCACGTCGGCGCTCACCTTAAAATGCGCATCGTCCGCGATCGCGGTTTGTACATCCGCGCCGAAGCGATCGATCACCGTTTTCATCAGCGCGTTGTCGCACAGCAGCTCCACTGTGGCGATCTCGCCGCCGAACATGTGAAACATGGACTTGATGTGTTCGTTCATATCCAGCTGTGCGGGCGGCGGCACGATCGCCTCATCGCACAGCGTCGGACATCCCGCAATACGGTCAACGCGAAACGCCGTCATATCTTCGCGTTTATCGCTCCAGCCGATCACATAGTAATAATCCCCATTCCACACGCAGGCATACGGGCTGAGCACATATTGCTCACCGTCGCCACGCAACACCAGTTCTTTGGCGGGTGTATATTCGGTGTATTGGAATGCAATTTTGCGTCCTTTGTGCATCGCTTCGTAAATCGCGTCGATAATGTAATATACATGCTCATTTTGCGGCTTGTCTGCGCACACGGTTCCCACGCGGTTACGCAGCGCCGCGGCTTGATGCACGCTGCACAGTGCCGCCAGCTTATCGGTCAGCGCGTCGCTTTTTTTATCGGTCAGGCATTTCGATGAGGCGATCGCGTCGTGCAGCAAGCGAAGCTCCGGCATCTCCAACAACCGCGTCCCGACAAAATAGCGGTTTTGCGTTGAACGCACCGTCACAATGTCCAACCCGTATTCGCTTAACTCTTTGATATCGCGTGTCAGCGTAATGCGATGCGCCGTAATGCCGTAATCATCGGCAAGGCGCGCCGCAATGTCGGCGAGCGACAGGGTATGTTCTTCGTCGGAATAGGTTTCAAGAATATGCTTCACATATAAAATGCGCGGCTTTTCTTTTTCGGTCATCGCGTAAACCTCCTTATATTCGCAACATCTTTTGGGTATAGTATACGCGAATGTGCTGCAAAATGCAACTGAATTGCGGCGAGGTGTTGCAAATTTTCGACACCTAAAAGGAGGCGGCTGTGTGGAAATTACCGTTTTTTCAATCTGGCACGGCGGCTATTTGCTGATACTTGTCGCGACGGTCGTTGCGGGCGTGCTCTTTCTCGGGCGGAGCGCTTCAAAAACACGCCGTGTCGCATTACGCGCGGCTGCGTGGGCGGTACCGCTTCTGTATGCGGCGGATTTCTTTTTGATGCCGCTCGTTTCTGCGGATCGCCTCATCGATGTCGGCAAGCTGCCGTTTCATATTTGCACGCTTATGGGGCTGCTCATCCCGTTCGCTCAGTTTCATCATCGCGGCGACCGTGTACTGGACGCGGTGGCAGCCTTGTCGTTGGTGTGTTCGCTTTGCTTTTTGATCTATCCCGGTTCGGCGGTTGGTTTCGGACGACATCCGCTGTCCTACAGTGTTGTGCAAACCTTCGCTTACCACGGCAGTATGTTGGCATGGAGCGTGTGGACGTTACTGTACGGCGAGGTGAGACTGCGTCTGGCGCGGCTGTGGAAGCCGGGCGTGATGCTTGCGTTGATCACTCTGTGGGCAGCTCTTGCCAATCGCCTGTATTCGCATGATGATGTACAGTTTGATTGGCTGTTTATAACGGGATATTCCATACCGTTTTTGCCGTCGCATTTGTTGATATTTCTGGTGCCGTTTGTGATATTCATGGGTGTGGTCATCGTCTATGCGTTGTTTACACTGATCGAGACCGAAAAAAGTCGAAAAAAATCGTATTATTTTTGATTTATTGTTGCAATGTGTTAAAGTTTTCGCTATAATTGTTTCCATATTCTTCGCTTGAAGGAGTGGATACGCATGGAGAAAACTCGCGATAGTTTCCGCTCGCGCTGGGGCTTTATTCTGGCGTGTATCGGCTCGGCAGTCGGCATGGGTAACATCTGGATGTTCCCGTCTCGCGTGTCGATGTACGGCGGCGGCTCATTCTTGATTCCGTATTTTATTTTTGTCATCTTTCTTTCCTCGACGGGACTTATCGGGGAAATGAGCTTCGGTCGCGCCACGCGCTCGGGCCCTGTCGGTGCATTCGGCGCTGCCATGGAAAGCCGCGGTAAAAAACGCGGTGTCGGCGAAGCGCTGGGGCTGATTCCGACGCTGGGATCCATGGCGCTTGCAATCGGTTATACCGTTGTTATGGGCTGGATCTTCAAATATACGATCGGTACCTTTACAGGGTCGACTCTTGCGCCGGCAACGCCCGATGAATTCGGTGCGGCGTTCGGTGGCATGGCATCCGCCTTCGGCAACAACGCGTGGCAAGCGATTGCGTTGGTACTGGCATTGGCAATTTTACTGTTCGGTGTCGGCAAAGGCATCGAGCGCGTCAATAAAGTTATGATGCCGCTGTTGTTTGCCATGTTCGTGGGACTGGGTATCTATGTGGCGTTTCAACCCGGTGCAGCGGTGGGATATAAGGAAATCTTCCGTGTTGATCCCGCGGCGCTCGCTAACCCGATGACGTGGGTCTATGCGCTGGGTCAAGCGTTCTTCTCGCTGTCGATTGCCGGTAACGGCACGCTTATTTACGGATCGTATCTCTCGGATAGCGAGGATGTTCCTGCTTCGGCGCGTCGTGTTGCCTTCTTTGATACGCTCGCAGCGCTGCTTGCCGCTTTCGTGATCATCCCTGCCATGGCGGTCGGTAATGCGGGCGCAGCGGCGGAAGGTGCGCTTGTGGATCAAAGCGGCCCGGGCCTCATGTTCATCGCGCTGCCGAACCTGTTCAAATCCATGCCCGGCGGTCAAATCGTCGCGATCGTGTTCTTTGTAGCGGTCATGTTTGCGGGCATCACTTCGCTGATCAATCTTTATGAAGCACCGATTGCGACGCTGCAAGAACGCTTTGGAATTAAGCGCATTCCCGCGGCACTCATTATCGGCGGCATCGGCATGGGCGTTTCGCTGTGCATTCAAGGCATCGTCAGCGGTTGGATGGATGTTGTCTCGATATATATTTGCCCCTTGGGTGCGGGTCTCGCGGCAATCATGTTCTTCTGGGTCGCAGGCAAGGGCTATGCCAATGTGGCGGTTAATACCGGCGCGAAAAAGCCGATCGGCAAATGGTTCTATCCGGTTGCCAAATACGGCTTCTGCGGCATCTGCATCTTGGTGTTGATCGTCGGTGCGTTCTGCGGCGGCATCGGCTGAGTGGAATAAAAAGCAAAAAGGAACGGCACGGTGCGTGTCGTTCCTTTTTTGTATCTGCTCGTTTATCACGGGAAGATATGTATTCGTTTCGATACAGTATTCGATAAATTGGAATTTGACGGTATTACAACAGCTTTATCTCA
>JAZURB010000007.1:0-5106 GCA_045605945.1 Acutalibacteraceae bacterium | reverse complement strand
CATGGCTACGATCCGACTTATAGTTTCCAGCTGATCGCGCGTGCGATAGCCGACGGACGATTCCGCCACCGTGCCGTTTTTCACAATAACCACGGTCGGAATACTCGAGATGCGGAACTGCGCCGCAAGCGCCGCTTCCTCATCCACGTCGATCTTGCCGACCTTAAGTTTGCCTTCGTAATCCTCGGCAATTTCTTCGATCACAGGCGCCAGCATACGGCACGGGCCGCACCACGTCGCCCAAAAATCGAGCAGCACCGGTTCCTGCGACTGCATAACCTCCTGCTCAAAATTTCCTGCTGTAATAATGATTTCTGCCATATGAACACCTCCGCAAGTTCGTTATATTCAGTATACCACATATTTGTAAAAAAATCACTAAAATTTCGAAAACATTTTCCTCGAATAGCATCTCTTTCCTGCGGGTATACTAACAGCACACCCACAAAGGAGGTCACACAATGATTGAACAAGATACCATCCGTCTGCTGCGTGAATGTGATGCCGGTGTCACCATGGGCATCGATTCCATCGACGAGGTGCTGCCGTTTTGCAAAAGCCACCGACTCAAAAGCTATCTGGAACAATGCCGTCGCGAACACGATAAGCTCAACGCCGAAATACAAGCAGCACTTAAGCGCTTTCACGACGACGGCAAGTCACCCAATCCCATCCTCAAAGGTATGTCGTGGATGAAAACCAACATGAAGCTTTCGATGGATTCCTCCGATCACACGATCGCCGATCTGATGACTGACGGCTGTAACATGGGCGTCAAATCGCTCAACCGCTATCTCAACGAATACGAAGCTGCCGATGAACACGCCAAGGATATCACCAAGCGTTTGATCAAGCTGGAAGAGCAGCTGACGACGGAGATTCGCGACTTTTTGTAACATTAGCCGAGCAGCACATCCGACACGAGCATCAAGCAAAATCCGATCAGCAGCGCATAGGTTGCGCCGCGCTGATGCCCGTGGGCATGGGATTCGGGGATCATTTCGTCGCTGACGACATAGAGCATCGTGCCGCCCGCGAAAGCGAGCGCAAACGGCAACACAACGGTGGATACACTGACGGCAGCGTAGCCGATCAGCGTGCCCGCCACTTCAAACAAGCCGGTGATCATCGCAATGAAAAAGGTGCGCCGCACCGACACACCCGCTGCCAGCAGCGGGCCGATGATGACCATGCCTTCAGGGATGTTTTGCAATGCAATGCCGCCCGCAATGAGAAGCGCTTGTGCGGTGTTTCCCGCGCCGAAACCAACGCCTGCCGCGATACCTTCGGGCAGATTGTGAATGGCGATCGCGCACACAAACAGCAGCACCTTGTTCAAATCGGCGCGGCGATGCGCCTCGGGTTCCACACCCATTAACCGATGCAAATGCGGTACTACACGGTCGATCAGGTTGGGCGCGACCGCGCCGACAAAGATCCCCGCCACCGTCACGAGGATGCCGAATTTGCCGCCGTATTCGAGTGAGGGCAAAATCAGCCCCAGAACAGCAGCCGCCAGCATCACACCCGCCGAAAACGACAGCACGATATCCGAAAAGGTATGCGATATTTTTTTAAACGCCAAGCCGAGCACCGAACCGAAAATCGTTGCTCCGCCGACGCCGACGGCGGTAAGCAATACCCACTCCATGAGTTCACCTCTGTAAACGCAAGATGAGGCTGTCATTTTCAAGCGACAGCCTCATCGTTTTTCTTATTATAACACGAGCGAGGGAGCGCTATACACACGTGCTGCCAGTTCTTGATTGAGCATATACAGGCTCTTGGGATCGGCGCCGAACAGTTCCATCTTCGTAATGAGATCGTTGGCGTTGGTCTCCTCCTCGCCCTGCTCCTTGACAAACCAGTCGAGGAACTGCATCGTGCGGAAATCGCGCACATCGTATGCCGCACCGTAGATATCGTTGATCAGCGAGGTCACATATTGCTCATGCTCCAAGCCTGCCTTAAGCACATCCATGTGGCAAGAAAATACCTTATCGGGTTTGGCGATCGCCTCGAGCGTCACCTCTTGGTTTTCGTTTTGTAAGTAGGTGTAAAACAGCATCGCATGATCGCGCTCTTCCTGCGCTTGGATCATATACCAGTTGGCAAAGCCGTCAAGGCCTTGCGCTTTAAAATAGTTGGAAAAATCCAAATACAGATATGCCGAATAGAGCTCTTTGTTAATTTGATCATTGAGTAAGGCGTGCACTTTGTTATCCATAATCGTATGTCCTCCTAAAAATAATATAGCTTTTTAAAACGCGAAAATTCCACCGACAGTTTTATTAAAGCACTATTATTATAGCACACGCCCGCGTGACACACAAGAGGTTTTTTGCGAAAATTTGTCTCACCACGAACCTTTGTAGCCAACGCCGTAAGTGTCGGTATAATAATCGACGCGTTTATCATCATGAAATACGGCGCCGTAAAGATTCTCCTTCGGATCGATGCCCGCCAAGCGGCACACCGCCGCATGGCTGCGCTTTGTGAGATCCTCCACCCGCTCGCGCCGCGGCAGTGTCGTATCGGGAAAGATCGGTTCGCCGATATGCAGTGTCAGGCATGCGGGTTGCCCAAAGAGGCGGCGAATAAAACCGGGACGGCGATAGGTATAGGCCATCGGCATGACGGGTTTATTCTGCTCACACGCCAAATATCCTACGCCGCTTTTAAACGGGCGAATAGGACGATAAAATTCCCACATGCTGCCCTCGGCATAGATATGCAGCCATCCGCCTTCCTGCAAATACCGATTGACCGCCCGTAAATAGGTGCGTGTCGCACGCGTGCTGTCTTCGGGAATCGGCACGCCACCGACAAGGCGCATCGCTTTGCCCCATTCCCCGTTGATATTGGCCGCCCAGATCAACACGCGCGGCTTGATCGGATAAAGCGCGCTGAGGATGCCGAGATAATCCCACATATGCACATGGTTGCAACAAGATACGACACCGCCGTCGATCGTCGCTTTATGCTTTTTAAGATTGGTGCGTCCTTCCACCTTCAATCCCATGCGCACACGCACTACCAGCGCCACCACCGTGAGCACCAACACACGAAACAAGGCGCTTTTGATGCGTATTATGCGGCTTTCATCGATATAAGGATAGTCGCCGTCAAACACGATGCCGCGGTTTTTCTTCAACTCCAAATAATGCGCATCGGTGCGTTCGGGGTAAGGGAATTTGTTCAGTTGCGGATCAAACACGGCGGTTACCTCCGTTTCACATAATAAAAAACTCGGTCGCCGCAAACGGGCGACCGAGGGGAATGTACATTGTTTATTTCTTGTCGTCGGCGGCAGCAGACAACAGCTTGGTGATGGTTTCTTGGAAGCTGCTGATATCCGTGAACTGACGATACACCGACGCAAAACGCACATAAGCAATCGCATCGATATCCTTAAGCGCTTCCATGGCATATTCGCCGATCATTTGCGCCGTTACCTCACGATCCAGCGAGTTTTGAATTTTGGTTTCGATATCGTCGACAACCTTTTCGAGTTCCTCAAACGAGACGGGACGCTTCTCACAAGCGCGCAGCAAGCCGTTAAACAGCTTTTGACGGTCAAACACCTCACGGGATTTGTCGCGTTTGACAACGATGATCGGCATGCTTTCAATAATCTCATATGTCGTAAAACGCTTGGCGCATTGCAAGCATTCGCGACGACGGCGAATACGCGCGTTCTCGTCGGTGGGACGAGAATCGATCACCTTACTTTCAACATAGCCGCAAAACGGGCACTTCATAAGCGTCACTCCTTTTCATGGTGCTTCGACCATTAGACAAAGGATACCATATATTGTCCCAAATTGCAAGCAAATGCCCCATATTTTCGATTACAGTTCCGTCATTATTGTGCGAAGAACCGCGACACCGTCGGAAAGTTCACAAAGTTTGTCGAAATTTTGGCGATAAAGCTCGATAATCACCGCGCCGTCATAGCCGCGATTTTTCAAGAGCGACAGCGGCGTTTTTAAATCCTCGCTGCCTGCGCCCGGCATCAAGCAATCGTGCGCGGCATCCGCATCGCTGATGTGGACATGGCGAACCGCGTCACCCATCGCATTGATCATATCGGCAACAGCCACGCCGCTGCGGCGGCATTGCTTGAAATCCAGCACAAATTGCGCCTTCTCCCCCAGCTGCGCACGCATCGCACGCACAAAATCGGGCGAGCATGCGCGAAAGCGCACCACATTTTCCTGCAACAGCGTCACGCCGAAGGAGCGCCCGAGATCATACAGCCGCTCATATCGCGCAATCGATTCTTCTTCGGGCAACGCACCGCCGTCACGGTCACCGTGCAACACCACATAAGAAGCCCCGGCGGCAGCAGCCGCTTCATAAATCGGCTTAAACACCTCGAGTCCGTCAAGAAAACGGCGTTCATAGGCGGAAAACAACATATACGGTTCGAAGCAGGAGGTATACGAATGCAACGAACGAATGGATACCCCTGCATCCGCAGCGCGACGACGCATGTCCGCCGTGAACGATGGTGCGAGCTCGCTGACTGTGTTGACAAACACCTCCGCCGTCTCGGCACCCATGCCGTTAAGCGACGATAACGCGTCCTCGATCGCGAGCGGATATAAATTGGCGGTTGAAATTCCGATTTGCATCCCCCTTGCCCCCTCTCATTTCTTATAGTATACCAGTATTCTCACGAAAACGCAAAGGAAAAACGAAAAAACACTTGACATCCGCAGGTTTTATGGTAAAATGTTTCTTGTTACCGCGTTATGCGGCGGCGAAGAAACGGGCCTTTAGCTCAGTTGGTTAGAGCCACCGGCTCATAACCGGTCGGTCCCGGGTTCGAGTCCCTGAAGGCCCACCAGAAACGGTGAAGCCGCGGAAGATCGAACTCGTCGGTCTTCCGCCTTCTCCGAAAATATATAGGGGCATAGCTCAGTTGGTAGAGCAGCGGTCTCCAAAACCGCGTGCCGAGGGTTCGAGTCCTTCTGCCCCTGCCAGTCTTTTAGTCCTGAAATTGCTTGATTTCAAGCGGTTTCAGGGCTTTTTTCTTTTTCTACGCCTACGCGGTTGCTCGAGTGTTTCTAACACTTTTTCTAACACTTGTCTATCAGGTAA
>JAZURB010000006.1:0-3124 GCA_045605945.1 Acutalibacteraceae bacterium | reverse complement strand
ATCGTCCGCCATATTAAACGCATTCGCCAGCGTGATACGCTGATCGCAGATGAGCTTCAAACGCTCGTTGGGGATGACAAGCAAGCTGTCCACATGATCGCGGAGATTCGCAATACCCTTCTCCGCCTGCTCCAGACGGCGACGACCCTCAAAGCCAAAGGGCTTGGTCACGATGCCGACGGTGAGGATACCCAGATCACGCGCAATACCTGCCACAACGGGAGCCGCACCCGTACCGGTGCCGCCGCCCATACCGGCGGTGATGAACACCATGTCGGTGCCCTTGAGCGCTGCTTCGATCTCTTCGCGGCTCTCTTCCGCCGCACGCTGACCTTTATCGGGGTTAGCGCCTGCGCCCATGCCATGGGTCAGCTTCTCGCCGATCTGCAGTTTGAGCGTTGCTTGCGAACGCGCAATCGCTTGACGATCGGTGTTGATCGCCACAAACTCAACGCCCTGCAGACCCGAGCGCACCATACGGTCAACAGCGTTACCGCCGCCGCCACCGACACCGACAATCTTTATCTGGACACCGCCAGCGTAATCATTCTCAATTTGAAATCCCATAAACAAACATCCTCTCTTTATGTTTTTTCGAAATTATATATTCTTCTGCCATTATTCTAATCATACCACGGACTTGCCGCAATATCAACAGAAAAATCGCATTTTTCGACCTTGGTTACAAAAAATTTTCTTTTTCACTCCGCATCCGTCTGCGTTGTTTCGGAACTGTCATTTTCTTCATCCGTTACCGTAGTTTCTGTGTCATCCAAATCGCGTCGAGGCGCTTTCGTTGTGGTCGGCAGCAGCGACGACGGCGTGAAAACCGCTTGATTTTCGAGCGCATCGTTGGAATACGATGTCAAATTCAAGATGCCCGTGATCTGCTCGCCGCGGCTTTCAATGATCCGCGGAATGGTGCTCGCCACCATGCCGATCTCGTGGGTAAGGTTGGAGGAGTTGCCGAGTTTGATCACAATTTGATCGCGCCAGTTCATCGAGATATCGCTCAGATCCGTCAAATCAATTTCGACGATATCCGTCAGTTCATATTCAGCGATGGCGGCAATGATTTCCTCAAGAATCGAGAAAGTATAATCCTCGATGGCTTGTTGCCCGACGATCACGCCTTCTTCAGGCGGCAGCGCCCCTTTAATATACATCATGCTTTTGGGACGATCGGATACCACCTCTTGCTCATCAAGCGCCTTGCCGTTGGCGCCGACGGGCACCCACGCCTCGTTGGCATAGACCGCGCCGATCACCGGCGTTTCGGTGACAGAAATCTTCACCTCATCCATATGCAGCGTTTGTACCTCGGCGGTTGCAAAATACGGGAAGGTTTCCAGCAGATGCGCTTCGACCTTTTGACTGTCAACCTTAAAGATGCTTTGTCCGAGAGCGATGCCGCTTTCGCCGATCACCGCTTCTTCATAATACCGCGTGTTTCCTTCAACGGTGATCGTTTTCACCGAGAAAAGCCCGCTTTGTTCGTTTGCGGGAGCAGCAGGATCAAGAGGACGCGGTGTGACAAACCACAGCACCAACGCGCCGACAGCAAAAATCAGCGTCAACGCCAGCAAGATAAGCAGAAAATAAAACCGCTGTGTTGCCAACTGTTGTGCTTTGGTCTGCGTGGTTTTCCGCGGGCGTGTGCGATATCGCGCCATGATCCTTACCCCCTTTTACATCCGAAATGTTATTCTTCGATACGCCGAATCGATGCGCCGAGGCTGCCGAGCATCTCTTCGAGTGCGGCATAGCCGCGATCCAAATGCCACAGCCGCTTAATGGTGGTCGTGCCTTCGGCGGCGAGCGCCGCAATCACCAAGGCAGCGCCGCCGCGCAGATCGGTGCAGCAAACCTCCGCGCCGTGCAGATGCGGCACACCTTCCACCACTGCCGCGCGTCCGGCAACCTTGATGCAAGCGCCCATACGCAGCAGCTCACCGACATGCTTATAGCGACTGTCAAAAATATTTTCAATAAATAACCCCGTGCCGTCGGCGACCGTTGTCATCGCCATGATCGGTGCTTGCGCATCGGTCGGAAAACCGGGATACGGCATGGTGCGCACAGTCGATACGCGCTGCAAGCGTTGCGGCGCACGCAGCCGCACGGTATCCTCTGTCACGGTGAGTGTGCAACCCGCTTCTTCAAAAACAGACAACACCGCCGTCAAATGCGTCGGCACCACGCCCGTCAAGGTTACATCGCCGCCCGTTACCGCAGCGGCAGCCAAATAGGTTGCTGCCTCAATGCGATCGGGCATCACCGCATAGCGGCAACCGATCAAGCGGGACACCCCGCGAATACGCAGTTCACTTTCGCCGATGCCACGAATATCGGCACCGCAAGCGTTGAGAAAGCGGCACAAATCCGCAACCTCGGGCTCGCGTGCGGCATTGGAGATCACGGTGTTACCCTTCGCCAACACCGCGGCAAGCAACACATTTTGTGTCGCGCCCACACTCGGAAAGGACAGCGAAATCTTTGCCCCGTGAAGCCCTGCGGGCGCTTCGCAACATAGTTGCTCGCCGCATTCGGTCACGGTCGCCCCCATTTGCGCGAGAGCGCTCAAGTGCAGATCGATCGGGCGCGGGCCAAGCTCGCACCCACCGGGAAATGTTAAGCATGCGCGTCCCGCCTTTGCCAAAATCGGCCCGAGAAAGACAATCGAGCTGCGCATTTCGCGCATCAGCGTTTGCGGGATACTGTCGCGGCAAGCCGCGGGCGGGATCACCTCGATCACCTCGCCGCAGCGGGTGACGGTGCATCCCAGATGTGTAAGGATCGCTGTGGATGCCGCCACATCCGAAAGCGGCGGACAACGATCAAATATCACGGGAGAGGATAGCAGCAGCGATGCCGCAAGCAGCGGAAGCGCACTGTTTTTTGCCCCGTGCAGGCGCAGCGTGCCGCATAGCGCCCGCCCGCCTTCAATCACCAATGTTGCCATTCATGACACCCCTTTTCATCGGGCGGCAAATGCCGCTTTCTGATGACAGGGTATGCAAAGACGGAATAATCGGTGAGAAAAACGCAATAATTCTCAAAAAATCATGCCGTTTTGAGGCAATCGGCAATGACCTGCAGGATACGATCCATGGCATCCAGCCGC
>JAZURB010000005.1:0-13349 GCA_045605945.1 Acutalibacteraceae bacterium | reverse complement strand
GCTTTAAGGTGTATTGTTTCTTTTAGTTCGTCAAGCGTTCCGTTGAATATAAACTTCATATTTTCACCGCCTTTAATTTATTATACCACATTTGATATTAAAAGTAAATTCAAGCAGTATAAATCTCCTTGTTTTACAGATACTAACAGTACAAATTTGTAAAGCAAGGAGAATTTTATATATGAAGGCAACAGGAATTGTGAAAAGAATCGAGGAATGCGTTATAATAGGGTAAACCGCTTGAAAGACGCATAAACACTGGGGTTTTCGCCGATTTGCCCCACCCCACGCATTGATGTCAAAACAGTGTTTCTCGACGGTTTTATAACATAGCAAAAGCGAGGTGAATTTCACCTCGCTTTTTTATCGGCGGTGTTACATGGGTTTCTCTGCCGCAAGGCGTGCTTGCAGTTGGTCAGCCAACGCCGTCATTGCACGTTCATCCACTTTACAAACCTTGCGGTCATAGGTCAACAAGCCGTTGATCTCATCCTCGACATCGCTCAGCTGCGTGCAAACAGCACCGCAAAGACCGTTGTCGATCGCCGGCAACACCTTCTCGCGGTACAGTGCCAGCAGCCGCTTTTGGAAGTCCGCGCGGTCGCGGCATGCTTTGTAGCCATACACATGATCGGGATTGAAAAGATGCCCCTCCACAGGATAGGTAGACAGGTTATCATTGGAAGTGCAACACTCAAAAAAAGAAGACAATATGCTCACCTTAGTGTAAAATGTAGTTACCACACAAACAAACTACACGGGAGGTAAGCATATTGCCTTATCTCAAATTGGTAAAGTAAGCTCTCCGCGACACACCTGCGGTTTTGTCCAGTGTTCAGCTCGATCGAAAAAAGCAGTCTTTGAACACGATGAATTGCGAAGCATTCCTCGTGTTCTGTTTGAGAACCCCGTCTTATAAACAAACGCGCACAGTTGTCAATCGTTTTTTTGTTTTTATGTAAAAAATGATTGACAATGTTCATTTTTTGTTTTATTATGAAGAAAAGTGAACAATACGGCTTGCTTTAACAACGGCGTTTCATCCGAAAGGGGTTCTGTTTGTGGTTCATTTGATCTCAAAAAAAGAATTTTATGTATTGACATATTTGGAAAAACACGGGAAAGATAATTCCCAGCGCGAGATTTCCAAAGCCTTGAAAATCTCGGTCGGCACTGTCAATAATGTGATTCGTTCTTTAACAGCCAAGGGTCTGCTATCGGATAACGCATTGACAGAAAAAGCCTACGAAATACTGGAACCATACCGGGTCAAGCGCGCGATTTTTATTGCAGCCGGTTTTGGTCATCGCTTGGTGCCGATCACCTTGAACACGCCGAAGCCGCTTGTCCGCGTAAACGGTACACGCATGATCGACACACTGCTTGACGCCATACTCGCAGCAGGCATTGAGGAAATTTATATTGTCCGGGGTTATCTCGGTGAACAGTTCGATCAACTTCTGTACAAATATCCGATGATTCAATTCATCGATAATCCGCTGTACAATGAAACAAATAATATCTCTTCCGCCATGTGCGCACGCCATCTCATGCAAAATGCGTATGTTTTGGAAGCCGATCTTATATTGTACAACCCCCACCTTATCTCGAAATATCAATATGCGTCCAACTATTTGGGAGTGCCTGTAGAAAAAACCGACGATTGGTGTCTTGAAACCAAAAACAACATAATCACAGCCCTGAAACAAGGTGGAATACATTGCCACCATTTGTATGGAATTTCATATTGGGATGCCGAGGATGGTGCCAGACTCAACGAGGATATCAAAGCGGCCTATGAAATGCCGGGCGGCAAGGAACGTTATTGGGATCAGGCTCCGCTGGAGTTTTTCCAAAGCCATTATCAAGCAGAAATTCGTGAATGCACATTTGAGGATATTATAGAAATCGATACATTCTCCGATTTGAAAAAATTAGATCCACTGTATCGCTAATAAATAATCTATTTTAAATGAGGTGTTTGTTGTGAAAAAACTGATCAGCATTGTTTTAATCGTTGCGATGTCTCTTTGTGTGTTGTCCGGATGCGGTAGCAGCAAAGAAAAAATTCTGATTTTTACAAGTTCCGAGGATTATGTAGTGGCAGACATGTCGACCGTTCTTGATGCACAGTTTCCAAACTATGATATTACGATTGAGTACCTTCCCACAGGAAATCACGCAGCAAAGCTTCTTGCAGAAGGGAATGCTACCGACTGCGACATCACACACGATCTTGAGTATGCCTATCTGTATCAATTGAATGAAAAAGGCCTTCTTGCAGACCTTTCCTCGTATGATCAAAGTGTATACACCAAGGACACGGTCGAAAGTGACAATTACATTATTCAAGCACGAGTCGGCGGTGGTATCATCGTGAACACGCAGGTATTGGCGCAAAAGAACCTTCCCACACCCACTTGCTATCAAGACCTTTTGAAGCCGGAATACCAGGGCCTTATTTCGATGCCCAACCCCAAATCCTCCGGAACCGGCTATATGTTTTTAAAAGCTCTTGTTAATGCCTGGGGCGAAGCAGAAGCGTTTGCGTTTTTTGACAAGCTTTCCGACAACATCCTGCAATACACCTCCTCCGGATCCGGCCCCGTGAACGCACTGGTTCAAGGCGAAGTTGCCATCGGTCTCGGCATGACCTCTCAAGCGGTTATCCAGATCAACGAAGGGGCTCCGCTGGATATTTTATATTTTGAAGAAGGTTCTCCGTTTACTCTGTACGGCCAATCCATAGTCGCCGGCAAAGAAACCCGTGCCTGCGTCAAGGAAGTGTTTGATTTTCTTGTAAATACCTATAACTATCAGCAAAACGAAAAATTCTTCCCGGAGCAAATCTATAAAGATACGGTTTATACGACAAAAAATTATCCGCAAAATATTTCTTATGCGGATATGAGCGGTAATACTGCCGACGAAAAAACCGCATTGCTGGAGAAATGGACACATTAATTACATTTTTTTGGGGTTGTCACTATGAAAAACATAAAACTGATCGCCAAAGATCTGGAAATGATTTTCGACGGAAAGCGCACGCTAAACAATGTGAGTTTTGAAGTTTTTGAGGGGGAATTCCTCTCTATTTTAGGGCCTTCCGGCTGCGGAAAAACGACCATTTTGCGCATTTTGATCGGGCTTTTGTCTCCCACAAGCGGCACCGTTACAAAAAACGGGGTCGATATAACCCACGCAGCCCCGGCGAATCGTAATATGGGTATCGTTTTTCAAAATTATGCCCTGTTCGAAAACATGACCGTCCTTCAAAACATCGAGTACGCGTTGAAAATCCGAAAAGAAAACAAAAGTAGAGCAGGGCGCGAAGCCGTGCGTTCCCTCGCATTGTCTGTAATCGACAATCTGGGATTAACCGAGCACATCAACAAATATCCTGCAGAACTCTCCGGCGGACAGCAGCAGCGCGTCGCTATTGCCAGAACGCTGGTTTTGAATCCTGATGTTATTTTGTTCGACGAACCAATGTCGGCTCTGGATGTCGCTACCCGTCTTTCCTTGCGTCAAGAACTCAAGCGAATTCAGGCGGAATTCGGCACCACTATGATTTACATCACACATGACCAGGAAGAAGCCTTCGCGATGTCCGACCGCATTATGGTCATGCGCGAAGCCAACATCGTACAATTGGATACACCTGCCAATATTATTGCGTCGCCGTCCGATGAATATGTACGGGATTTTGTGATTGAGAATCTGCAAACCAAGATTGACTCGCTGTTGAAATATGTGAGGGAGTAAACCAATGAGTATGCCAAATAATAAACGCTTTTCGTGGCGCTTGGATAAAGCGGATCTAGTGAAACTGATACTTTCTTGCGTGTTCATTTCAACCGTGTTGATTCCGCTTATCCGCATGTTTTCGTATATAGATGGCGAAAGTATCCGCACGGTGGTTTCTTCCGCAGGATTCGCAACGGCGGTGTCCAATTCGTTGGTTTCGGCATCCTTAGGGACGATTTTATCCGTTGCTTTAGCGTTGCTGTTAGCATTTAGCACGCAGCGGACAAAAATTCGCGGCAAACAGCTTTTTGAAGTGATTGTGCTTTTACCGATGCTGATCCCTTCTATTTCCTGCGGCATGGGCCTGGTCATTCTGCTGGGCAACAACGGTATTCTGACTCGCCTGTTCCATATGCCAACAGCTCTTTACGGTCTCCCGGGTATCGTTCTCGGTTCAATCATTTGCACCTTTCCCGTTGCATATCTGATGCTGGCCGATGTGCTGCGCTACGAAGACGGTTCTGCCTATGAAGCGGCGGCTGTACTTGGAATTCCGAAATGGCGACAATTTTTCTCCATTACACTTCCCTATCTTCGCAAGCCGCTGGTTTCCACTGTTTTTGCTGTATTTGCGATGATCATTACGGATTATGGTGTCCCGTTGATAACAGGAGGCAAATATTCCACCGTTGCAATCGTCATGTATCAGGAAGTCATCGGACAACTGAATTTTGATAAAGGTGCAGTATACGGTGCCTTGTTATTGATCCCTGCCGTTATTGCGTTTATTGTTGACACAGTAAACAAAGAACGCGCAAAATCCGTGTATGTCAGCAGGTCGTGCCCTCAAAGCAACCGCCTTATTGCGAAAACAGGTTCATATATTTGTTGTATTGTGATGTCGCTTGTTGCGTTGCTGCCTATTATGTCGTTTATTCTTTTAATGTTTGCGGCCGATTATCCGAACGATCTTTCTTTCACATTCTCCAATATCGCGCGGACATTTCAGTTGAATGCGGGACAATATTTGGTAAATTCCGTTGTGATTGCATTGGGAACCGCTGTAATCGGCACGGCCGTTGCTTTTATGACCGCCTACATGTCCGCTCGCATGAAATCAGGCGTTTCCCGAATTTTACATTTGGCCGCCATGACTTCCGCGGCAATCCCGGGCATTGTTTTGGGTCTCGCTTACGTATTGACATTCAGCAAAACTGCACTTTACGGAACACTACTGATTTTAATGACAGTGAATATGGTGCATTTTATTGCTTCGCCATACCTGATGATGTACAATTCTCTTTCCAAGATCAACGAAAACCTGGAAGGTGTGGCACATACCATGGCAATCAGCCGCGGACGGATGATTATGGATGTATTTATCCCTCAGTGCCGATCTACGCTGCTTGAAATGTTTTCTTATTTCTTTGTCAACTGTATGATGACTATATCGGCGGTTTCGTTCTTGGCTACCACATCCAACAAACCGGTGTCTTTGATGATTACCCAATTCGAAGCACAAATGCAATTGGAATGTGCCGCTACCGTCTCGCTTATGATTCTGGTTGTAAACATCCTTATAAAAATGATTGGGTCACGGCTTTCCTCGCGTGCAAAAAAAGCTGTTTCGTGAAATGAAACCCAGCTTGCGAAAATTCAATTTTAAGAGTTGAATTAAAAGTATAAATCTCCTTGTTTTACAGATAATAGTAAAGAATTAAAAACGCACCCGTAGGGAACGACCTGTGTGTCGTTCCGCGGCACGGCCTATGGTCGTGCCCTACGTTATCCCACCGACAAAGGAGTTTTATATATGAAAGCAACAGGTATTGTGAGAAGAATAGACGACTTAGGTCGTGTCGTTATCCCGAAAGAAATCCGCCGCACGATGCGCATTTGCGAAGGAGACCCCTTGCTGACAACATTGACACCAATCGACAGGTTTTGTCTTGCGATACATAGTGTGGTGAATAGGTATAAAGAAACAGCGGAGCGATGTGCTCCGCTGTTTCTTTATATAGTCACTTATTTGTACTTCGTATAATCGTTTTCCAAATCGATGATAATCTCTCCCAATGTTGATTCATGACCACCGCGATCCTTTTCATCCGGCGGTGTCATATAATCGCCATATGCAAGGGTAAGATATTGATCGTAATCTTTCACCATGTAAAATTCAGCATCTTCAAATTTTATTTTAACTCGCTCTGAAAATATATGACTCGGAAAACTTGCCGGAATGTTCCACCATATAACAGCGGCGTTTTGGTGCTTTGTAGGATCCAACATAAAGTTACGCTCGTTAAGCTTGCAGACCAGTCTCCGAACACCTCTGGGAATAGCATACAGGACTTTTTGTTTCCGTGTCATAGGTGCTTTGATAGCACGCATGTGTGTATCATTCAATAAAGATCTACTCAACGCCAGCGCCTTTTCCTGTTTTTGCGGATTGTTGCTATATCCGACAAGAGGGAAGATGTCTAAACACATACCCCAATGGATATTATGATCTTTCGTGTTAATCGGCATAGATGTGGTATTGTTAGCGCGAATTTGCGTCCACATTTCGCAATAATCCTTATCGCTCTTGTAGTTTTGCACGAAATAGGTATCGCCGTATGCGTCGTTAAGCAGTTTTTGTCCGACTTTGAGGAATTTTTTATAGTCAGCAAGTGGCATAATAATGTCAATATCGTCATCCCATGGAATAAATCCGCCGTGACGAACCGCACCTAGTAATGTGCCGTCAGACAGAAAATACCGTATATTGTTTTCTTCGCATACTTTCACTAGGTCTTTCAGCATCTTCAATTCAAAAAGCTGTATCTCACGCAAGCTCGGCATATATATCCCTCCTATCGAATCTCCGAAATTTTAAAAGAACATATTTCTGAATATAATCTTGGTTTTGTGGGTTCATTAAGTTTTTCAAGTATTGGTTCGTTTGGTTCGTTTTCTGTCCTATTGTGTTCATATGTTTCTTTCAATTTTTGATTTTTATACAAACTACTTTCCAAATCCAAGACCATTTTCAAATATTCTTTCATATCCTGAAGTTTGAGATTGCTTTCCATTATGTATTTCGCCTTTTTTAATTATTATATCACATTTCATTTCAAAAGTAAATATCGCAGTATAATTCTCCTTTGTTTACAGATACTAACAGTACAAATTTGTAAAGCAAGGAGAATTTTATATATGAAAGCAACAGGGATTGTTCGTAGAATAGACGACTTAGGTCGTGTCGTTATCCCGAAAGAAATCCGAAGAACAATGCGGATTCGCGAGGGAGACCCCTCATATACAACATTGACACATTTCGACAGGTTTTGCATTGCGATACATAGTGTGGAGGAAAGATATAAACTAATAGCGGAGTGATTTCACTCCGCTATTAGTTTATAAAAAATGATTAAATCTCACTTTTGTTTTTTGATGAAAGAACATTTAACAATTGTATAATTCCGTATGCAAAGACGGTTGATGCAACGCACACTATGACGGGATGTGCGTATCTAAGAATTATAGAAGTATTAAAATCAATGGTAACCAGTTTATATATTCTGAGAATCACAGAAGATATCATAATATGGAAAATATAAACATAGGTGCTGCAACCGGACAGGGCATTAAAAAACGGAGGGTATTTGACAGTTGGATACTTAATAAACACAGCAACAATCGCAAACAAAATAAGCAGAGAACCAACATACAATTCATTTTTGCCGAAAAAATATCGAGAAAATAGGGATTCAAAAATTCCTATTGCAACTGCTACAATAAGCATATAATTAGGGATGCTGCGTAATTTGTTCTCGTGCTTTTTTGTAAATAAACCCAGTGCAAAAAATGGAATACCCATTAGGGCAAAATTGCGCACAATGGCAATAGGTACAACAATTCCTAAAGCAGAAAGACACTCACCCAACAATATATGTAAAAATAAAAGCGAAAAAGAGACTATGAATATTACTTTTTCGTTCAAGCGGAGCATCGTCACAAAATAAAAAACCACATAAACATAAACCATTGCTAACAAATACCACAAATGAACAGAGCTAACAGGAACATTAAATATAAAAAGTTTAATTAGCGTTCCAATATTAAGATATTTTTCCAAATAGGAAGCAATACCGCCCACAGTGCCTTTTAACAATACAACTACTATATTAAACAGGGTGCAACAAACTGTCGCAAATATAAGTAAACCTAATAGGTGTCTTATTCTTTTTATGATTTTTTCAGGTTTAATTTGAAAAGAATAATAGCCAGATATTAAAAAGAAAAAAGGTACTGCGAATCGAGCTAAAGCATCCATAATAATACCCATTTCCCCATAAAACATTATGTGAATAAACACCACCATGTATGATGCAAACAATTTTAATAATTCAAGTGTATAGTTTTTTTGAGTGTTCATATCCCCACCGCCTTTAGTTCATTATATCACAATCAGTCCAAAAAGTAAATTCAAGCAGTATAAATCTCCTTAAAATACAAATAATAACAACACAATTTGGTTTTTAAGGAGAAATGTATATATGAAAGCAACTGGAATAGTTCGTAGAATAGACGACTTAGGTCGTGTCGTTATCCCGAAAGAAATCCGAAGAACAATGCGGATTCGCGAGGGAGATCCGCTCGAAATTTACACCGATGCGGGCGGAGAGGTCGTGTTCAAAAAATATTCCCCTGTCGGGGAGATGGGCGCGTGTGCTTCGCAATATGCGGATGTGCTGTATCACGCGTGCGGGCAGCCTGTCATCATTTGCGACCGCGATCACATCACCGCTTCGGCGGGCATCGCCAAAAAAGAGTTGCACACGCACCGCCTCTCCCCGTCGCTCGAAGCGCTGATAGAAACCCGCCGCACACAGGTGGTTGCTAAGGATGCACCCGCTGTCGCTCCCACCGAAGATTCGACACATCGTGTGAGCGTTTGTGCGCCGATTTTGGGTGCAGGCGATATCGGCGGCGCCGTCTGTCTGCTTTACGGCGAGGGCAGTACGACACCTGCCGACAGCGATGTGCGTTTGACGCAGGTCGCGGCATCCTTCCTCGGGAAGCAGTTGGAAAATTGAAAAAGCTCCCTCACGGAGGGAGCTTTTTCTTTACACATGATATTGAAACACGGTTTTGGTTTGCGCATCGTACCAAAAATAGCCATAAGCGGAATAGGCAAACCAATCGCTTTCGTCGAAATCGATGCCGCTGACGCGTCCGTTGATCTGCAATTCATCCGTATAATACCGATCGGCAAATTCCTCGTTCGCGCCGGGATCGCGGAGTAGGCCTTCAAAATGATTGACAGCGCCGACAAACCGCTGTATGCTCTCCGCCGTCGCAGGGGCGAACATTCCCGATGTTTCCAGATGCGTTGTCATTTCCTCGGGAGTATAGGTGGCATAATGATACTCACCGTAAACCAGATTATCGCGAACATCACCCGAGTCCATTTCCTCTTTTGCCGTATACGGCGGCAAGGCATTGATCTCGGGCGGATCGATATCCACCGCACATCCGCTCATCATCGTGCAAAGGCACGCGGCAAGCAGCGCCGCTGCCGTTATTTTTTGTTTCATCATTTTCGCCTCACATCATACCGAAATCTTCCAGCGCCCGCTGTGCTTTTTCGCGCGGCAATGTCCATGCCCACACGGATGCATCGTCGGCTTGATAATCCACGCAAATCTCCTGCAGATAGAGCACCAAATCCAGCTGATCGTTATCGTGGGTTTCCTTTCGCGCGATCTTGATCGCGGGCGTATCCGTGCCGTAGCGCGCATCCAATTCCTGCGCCAAACCGACCATTGCCGGCACAGCGGCATCGCCGAGATCGCGCATCGCCATCATATCGATTGTTTCAAGCGAACCGTCGAGATAGCGCGCCGCATTATATCGCGCGATCGCACTGTCCGTGCCGCCGAGCACCAGCGCCGCAAACATCGCCACCGTCGCGGTCGCGCAAACCGCCAGCGTCGGCAAGCGGCGCACAAACTGTCCGATCACCAAAATCACAAACACCACCGCGATCACCAGCATCAACCAGGTGGCATACACGCGCTTCGGGGTCAAACCGTAGGTATCGATATACAACGCCATTTTGGCAAGCGCCGTCGCGATAAGCACCAGCGTGCTTGCCGAGAAAACGCACACAAGCAGCGTCAGCAACGCTGAGCGCCCGTCCTCACGCCGTTTCATAAATGCCAGCGCGGCGATAATGACCGCCAGATTGATGACCGCCACCGCGCACAGCTGGAAGAAGCCTTCGCGCGCATAGTCGGCATAGCTGAGCGCAGCAGGCAGCTCACCGGTGAAAGCGGACATATAATAGTCCCATTGGGACACAAAGAACACACCGTAGACAAACAACAGCGGCGCGGTAGCGGCAAGCATGGTGACCGCCGAAGCAACGCGCGCTTTTACCGCGGCGCGGCGGCAGCCGTCCTCGGTGAGCAGCTTTTCGCCCTTGCCGTCATTCGCCGACACGAACAATCCAAACGCATACATGCCGAGCGGCACGGCAAACGCAAAACTCCAAAACTGTCCCCAAATCGCAGCGGCATCGAACGCAAACATGCGATTCAAAATCGCGCGAAAACCGTCGTCATACGACAGCAGCCCGAGCACGATCGCCGTCGGAATCACCGCAATCGCCGCACCGATGGCGATTTTACCGATTTGTTTGCCGCCTTTTTCCATTTTGCCCGAGAACAACGCTGCAAAAATCGTACCGAACGAACAAAACGGCAGCACGATCACCGCTTTGAGGTAATCGATCGCCAAGCGGTCGCAAAAACGCCGCGTGCAATCGGGTGCGTGCAGGCTGTACAGAAAATACATATAGGTCGCCAGCGCATACAGATACGCGATCGTATGCAAAAACGCGTTGGCGCACACAAACAGTCCGCCGCCGATTGCCACCGCCGACACTGCCGCGATCACAGGGAGCGGATGAAACCGTGCACCTTTGACGGCAGCGATAACCGCTGTGACGCTGAACAACGTGAGCAAAAAGAGCAAGCCGCCCAGCGGATGCTGCGCCACGGGAAAAGCGCGGCAAAACAGATAGCCGCCGATCAAACAAACCCATGCGAACACGGCGTCAACCGTGCTGTATTCCCGCGGGGGCGCGGGAGGCGTGAGCGGTGCAGGGGGTGCACCGTAGAGATTATACTCAGGTGGGTTTTTGGGCGTTCCTTCACCCGCTACAGGCCAAGAATGTTCCATAAATTAGTCCTCCTTCGGTTGAGTAAGAGCTGAATTTTCTCTCCTTAAGGCAAGGCTATATTACACCACAAAAATCGGTTTGTCAATATCTTTTTATCGTTTTTCAATATTTTTTATTCGTTTTGCGTTACAGTCGTTTCCGAATTTTCGTAAAACTCCCTCCGTCAAAACCTGCGGTTTTGCCACCTCCTTCCTTGAGGGAGGCTTAAAAAAGTCCCGCCCTACGATGCCCTCTGAAGGGTTTGTGCATTTCCGTAGGGAACGCCCTGCGTGGCGTTCCGCGGCACGGCACACAGGCCGTGCCCTACAATGTGGCTGTCACAAGTTAGACCCGTTCGACTCGCTTGCGCTCACGCAGGGTGACGCGGATGAGACGAAGTCGAATGTATCTCGCCGCGGCTTCGCTTAAGGGCTGACGCCCACATTCGTAGGGAACGGATTTATCCGTTGCGTTTTCGCGACGGAAGGCATAAACGCCTTCCCTACGGCGGTGATTGGCACAAACTTATAACCAATGTTGACCCCCTTGCCGAAAGGGCTGTCGAGCCGTAAGGCGAGGGCGGCTTTTTACGGCGGGCGACCAATGATCGCCCCTACCGATCGGATCGCGGGGTGTTTGCCAATGCCGCAAATTCCCTCTTGACGAAACGGGAGAAGCGGCGTATACTAGAAAAAGAACATTTGTTCTTTTTTGGAGGTGACTACCTTGTCGTGGTATGCGTGTATCGATCTAAAATCCTTTTATGCGTCGGTGGAATGTGTCGAGCGCGGACTTGATCCGCTGACCGCCAACCTCGTTGTAGCGGACGAATCACGCACCGACAAAACCATTTGCCTTGCCGTGTCACCGTCGCTTAAAGCGCTGGGTATCGGCGGCAGACCGCGTCTGTTTGAGGTCAAGCAAGCCCTTGCCGCGCATCCCGTCGACTACATCATCGCGCCGCCGCGCATGGCGTTGTACATCACCTACAGCACGCTGATTTACGAAATCTATCTGCGGTTTATTGCACCGACGGATATTCACGTCTATTCCATCGACGAGGTGTTTATTGATTTGACCCCCTATCGCGACCGCAACCCTGCCGATTTTGTGGCGACAATCCTCGCAGCGGTGCATCACGAAACAGGCATCACCGCAACGGCAGGCATCGGCACGAATTTGTATTTGGCAAAGGTGGCGATGGATATCGTCGCCAAAAAAGCGCCGCCCGATGAAAACGGCGCACGCATGGCGACGCTGACCGAGCAAAGCTATCGCCGCACGCTGTGGTCACACCGTCCGCTGACGGATTTCTGGCGGGTCGGGCGCGGCTATGCCCGCAAGCTGGAGGAGCGCCGCCTCTTCACCATGGGCGATATTGCGCGTTGCTCGCTGCGCGGCGAAGCGATGCTGTATCGCTTGTTCGGTGTCAACGCCGAGCTGCTGATTGATCACGCATGGGGTGTGGAGCCCTGCACCATGGCGGACATCAAGGCCTACCGCCCCGCCGCGCGCAGTCTGCATACGGGGCAGGTGTTGACCTGCCCCTATCCCGCTGACAAGGCGCGGTTGGTGCTGCGCGAAATGGCGGATGCGCTGTCGCTCGATTTGGTGGACAAGCGGCTGGTGACCGATCAGCTGGTACTCACCGTCGGTTATGACAAGGATAATCTCCAAAACCCGCTTACCCGTGCCTATTATTCGGGCGCGATCGTCACCGACCCCTACGGTCGCGCGATCCCGCGTCATGCGCACGGCACGACCAACCTGCCCACGCCTTCCTCCTCCACCGATGAAATCCTCGCTGCCGTGTCGGCGCTTTACGACCGCATCGTCAACTCCGCCTTAACCGTGCGGCGGTTAACGCTCGTTGCGGCGCACCTGCAAAACGAAGATGCTGCTTTGGAAGAACCGCCCGAGCAGCTTTCCCTCTTTTGCGACCCCGAAGCACAGCTCCGCGCCCGACAACAACGCGAAGCGGCGCGCATTCGTGAGCGGCGGCGACAAGAAGCGCTTTTGCATATTAAAAAAAAATACGGCAACAATGCCGTATTTCGCGGAATGGATCTGGAAGAGGGCGCAACCGCCCTTGAACGCGCCCGCCAAATCGGCGGACATAAAGCCTAACGTATATTAGAGATATAAGGAGCCCCGTATGGATTACGACGATATTCTCGATCTGCCGCGCCCCGTGTCACGCGAGCACGAGCCGATGAAGCGCTGTGACCGTGCCGCACAGTTTGCCCCGTTTGCGGCACTCAGCGGTCACGACGATGCCGTTGCCGCCACCGCCAAAGCGGTGGAAGGCATGTTTGAAAAATAAAAACGGACTTGTCGCATTAAAGCGGTTTTGCACAGATCGGAATAAAGTTCTTGGCTCCCCTTGTCAGGG
>JAZURB010000004.1:0-4250 GCA_045605945.1 Acutalibacteraceae bacterium | reverse complement strand
ACCAAGGAAATGCGCATGAATGGTCTGCTGCTCAGCGACGAGCAGGTGCTCGCCGCCATGGAACCCGCGATCGCGGGTGTCTTCATCCCTGCCGCACTCAAAAAAGACGGCACCTTCACGGCTGCAAGCTCGGTGGCTTCGCTTGAGCAATTCGGTGCTCTCGGTCGTCGCGCGCAAAAGCTGCTGGAGGATATGGCGAAAACCTTGCGCGAGGGTGATATTGATACCGCCCCGTTTATTACCAAGAAAAACGATCCGTGCCAATATTGCGATTATCGCGCCGTATGCGGGCATGAAGAAGGCGATCGTGTGCGCGAACCGTCGTATGACAGCACCGCTAAGGTGCTTGAGGCGCTCAAGGAGGAGGAACCATCATGACCGATATCATCATAGCTGTCGCAGCGTCGCTTGCGGCAATCGTCTCTGTTGTCACGCTTGTTGTGGTGTTATCGCGTCGCAACGATAAGGATATGCGGCAGGTGAGAAACGATCTGATTGACACCACCGATCGCGCGCTAACCAACGCCAATGCTGCGCAAACGCGCCAGTTGGAATTGATGCAGCGTTCGGTCGCCGCGTCGATGGGGCAGATGGAGCAACGCATCAAGAGCCTCGAAATGACCAACGAGCAAAAGCTTGAGGCGATCCGCCTGTCCATGGAGCAGCGCCTGCAATATTTGCAGGAGGATAACAACCGCCGTTTGGATGAAATGCGCCAAACGGTCGACGATAAGTTGCAAAAGACGCTGGAAGATAAAATGACCCAATCCTTCCGCCTTGTTAACGAACGCCTCGAACAAGTGTATAAAGGACTCGGCGAGATGCAAACGCTCGCTGGCGGGGTCGGCGATTTGAAAAAGGTGCTGTCGAATGTGAAATCGCGCGGCATTCTCGGCGAGATCCAACTTGCCGCGATCCTCGAGGAAATTTTGACCCCTGAGCAATACGATGTCAATGTCGTCACGATCCCCGGCAGCAAAGCGGTCGTGGAATTTGCCGTCAAGCTGCCCGGCACGAACGGCGAGCAGGTCTATCTGCCCATCGACTCCAAATTCCCCGGCGATGCCTATGCCGCGCTGCAAGAAGCGTATGACAGCGGCAACGCCGAAGCGGTGCATGCGGCGGCGCAGGTGCTGTGCAATCGCCTGCGCGGCTTTGCCAAGGATATCCGCGATAAATATGTCGAGCCGCCGTATACCACCGATTTTGCGATCATGTTTTTACCGTTCGAGGGACTCTATGCCGAGGCGGTTAATCGCGGCATGGTCGAAGTGTTGCAACGCGAATGTAAGGTGAATTTGGCGGGCCCCAGCACCATGGCAGCGCTGCTCAACAGCTTGCAAATGGGCTTCCGCACCTTGGCGATCCAAAAGCAAAGCAGCGAGGTATGGCAGCTGGTCGGCGCGGTACGCACCGAGTTTGATAAGTTTAACGATATCCTCACCATGACGCAAACGCGCCTTGATCAAGCCAATCGCGAACTGGATAAACTTGTCGGCGTGCGCACCCGTGCAATCCGGCGTCGTCTGCGCGATGTGGAGCGACTGGAAGATACCGCCGCCACCGCGCTACTGGAAGAATAAAAGGAGTTGTTGCCGCTATGGCGTATCGTCCCATCCGCGAAACCGATCGCGAGGAATATCTGCAAATGGCAGCGGCGTTTTATGCCACCGATGCCGTCATTCGCCCGATCCCGCAGGAACATATGCAAGCGACCTTCGCGGAACTCATGTGCAGCGACACCTACGCAGCGGCATATATTTTGGAGGAAAACGGCGAAACCGTCGGCTATGCCTTGCTTGCCAAAACCTTCTCGCAGGAGGCAGGCGGGCTTGTCGTGTGGGTAGAGGAGTTGTATGTCAAGCCGCCTTATCGCGGTCGCGGCATCGGCTCGCAGTTCCTTCGCAATCTTATTGCCGAGCCGCCCGCAGGCACTAAGCGTATCCGTTTGGAGGTTGAAAAGGAAAATGAAGCCGCCGTGCGTCTTTATCATTCCCTCGGTTTCGACTGGCTCGCCTACGATCAAATGGTGCTTGAAAAATAATCGTTACCATGCAAAAAACGCTCTCACATCCGCGAGAGCGTTTTTCTTTTACCGTTGACCCCGCAAATTCGACCGATAAGCCGCAAACCGCCATTTCCTTTGCGGGGTTATGTTATACTGACCGTATCAACCGAAGGCGAGGGATGCCCATGCAAGCTATTGAGACCACCAATCTAACGAAAACCTATCGCGATGTTACCGCGGTCGATCACCTCAATTTGTGCATCGAGCGGGGCGAATTATTCGCGTTGCTCGGTATGAACGGCGCAGGAAAAACCACAACGATCAAGCTGCTTTCCTGCCTGACCAAGCCGACGAGCGGGGATGCTGTTGTCGAAGGGAATTCGGTCACACAGGATGCGGCGGGTGTGAAACGCGTTATCGGTGTGTCACCGCAGGAAACCGCCGTTGCGCCGCATTTGTCCGTGAGGGAAAATCTCGAACTCTTGTGCGGCGTTTACGGCTTTTCCAAAGAGAGGCGCCGCGTAAAAATCGCAGACCTGACCGCGCAGTTCGGCTTGCAACCGATCCTTTCCAAAAAAGCAGGCAAGCTGTCGGGCGGTTGGCAACGCCGCCTAAGCATCGCTATGGCGCTTGTCAGCGACCCGTCGGTGCTGTTTCTCGATGAGCCGACACTCGGACTCGATGTGATCGCAAGGACCGAATTGTGGGAGCATATCCGCGCGCTGAAAGGACGCACAACCGTCATCCTCACCACCCATTATATGGAGGAAGCCGCCGCGCTTGCCGATCGCATCGGCGTGATGAAAAACGGCAAACTCATCGCTGTCGGCACAGCACACGAGCTCATGGAGCAAACCGCAACATCAACACTGGAAAATGCCTTCATTGCGCTTGTAAAGGAGGGGGAGAGATGAAAATGCTCGCTTTTGCATCGCGCTGCGCTAAGGAGATTTTGCGCGATCCGCTGACCATCGTGTTCGGACTCGGTTTCCCGCTTGCCGTGTTGCTGCTGCTCAGCGCCATCCAAGCCAATATCCCTGTCGCACTTTTTGAACTCGATCGCCTCACGCCGGGCATCACGGTGTTCGGCTTGTCGTTTATGACGCTGTTCTCCGCCACCTTGGTGGCAAAAGACCGCGAAAGCGCCATGCTGCGACGGTTATATACCACGCCGCTCACCGCTGCGGATTTTATCGGCGGCTATCTGCTGCCGATGCTGCCGCTCGGCATGGCACAAAGCGCCGTTTGCTATCTCGCAGCCGCCGTGCTCGGCTTGCCGCTCTCGTTCGAGACGGTGTATGCTTTGCTGCTTAATATTCCGATGACGGTGTTTTTTGTGGCGCTTGGCTTGCTGTGCGGCAGCGTGTGCAATGTCAAACAAGTCGGCGGCATCTGCGGCGCGCTGCTCACCAACCTGTGCGCGTGGTTGTCGGGCGTGTGGTTCGATCTGGAACTGGTCGGCGACGGCTTTCGCAAGATCGCCTTCGCATTGCCGTTTGTGCATGCCGTCGAGCTGGAACGCGCCGTTTTAAGCGGTAGTTTCGACACAATCTGTGCGCATTTGTTTGTTGTGCTTGCGTACGCCGCCGTCACACTGATCGCTGCTGTTTTGCTCTTTTTACGCCAAATGAAACGATCGTGAATTTTATTGAAGAATGAAACATGAAGAATACAAAAAAATCCGCTCTCTTGCGAGAACGGATACGGAAACGAATCATCGCCTGCGGCGATATGAAGTGAAGCGTTTATGTCGCGTCAGCGACGCATCATTAGGTGAAGCCGGCATCATGTGCGAAAATGTCAAAAACCGCTCTGCTATACGGGTTTGATTTATTGCTTTTCTTTGGCGGTTCGACAAGAGGCGATCAACAATCTGCGAATATTGCCGCACAACTTTTCTGTGTATTGATATGTTTGCAAATCTATTCTTTTTGTTTCATACATCAGTTTTAGCCAATAGCTTGTTTCATTAGATTCTTTCAAAGCAATTTCCAACTTCGCAACAAAATCTTTCTTGCTTTGTGCATATTGCGCTTCGTGAATATTTGCCCCAACGGATGTACCTGCTCTCGCAAGCTGATCGGTCATATACGAACTTTTGGGTGCAGTTACACCGTCAACAAGATTTACGATAGCAACCGCAAAATCAAAAGATAAGTCAAGTAATTTGTTTTCGGACATAAATGCACCCTCTTTCGCCATTATTATATCACAATATGTTGTGTATTTCAATGATATATCG
>JAZURB010000003.1:0-13836 GCA_045605945.1 Acutalibacteraceae bacterium | reverse complement strand
CGCTGCCGAGCGTTACGCAAGCATCGTGCTCGCGGGCGCGAAATGTCGCTTCGCCTTCGGTGGCGAAAATCTCGCTGACAGTACAGCCCGCCTGTTCTTCAATATAGGTGTCCATATCCGTAAATTGACGGTCGGTTTCGGCAGCAAGCAACCGCCCGACGGTGGATTTTCCGCACCCCATAAAGCCGACCAGAATAATTGATGTCATGATGATCCCTCCGCGTTAAAAGCGTGCCGCAAGCTCATCATAGCAGCCGTCGATGATCGCGGCAATATCGGCTGCATCAAAGGCGGTGTCAAACCAGTGTCCCTGCGCGATCGCCGCTTGCCAAACCAGCATCGCCATGCCGCCTGCGACTTTCGCGCCGTTCGCTTCGGCCTTTTGCATAAGCCCTGTTTTGCGCGGGTTATAAATCACATCAAACACCGCTTTTGCACGGGCAATGACCGCGTCGGGTGCGGGGCAAGCGTCTGTTTTCGGGTACATACCGACAGGGGAGGAGTTGATGAGCAGATCGATATCCGTTTCGGGCAGTGTTGTAACCGCTTCGCACACGACCTGCGGCGCGACCTCGCGCAAACGGGCGCAAAGACGCGCAGCGTTATCGGGTGCAAACGGATCGTAAACACGCACCTCGCAGCCGTGCAGCGCCGCTTCAAAGGCAAGCACCGTCCCCGCACCGCCTGCACCCAGCAGGCAAACGCGTCCGCGCAGCGGGATGTCCGCGTCGCGCAGCGCACAGAGGAAACCGTCCGCGTCGGTGTTATAACCGATTGCTTCGCCGTTTTTAACCGCGACGGTGTTCACGGTTTGATAAAGCGCGGCTTTGCCTTCCAAGCGGTCGAGAAACGGCAGCACTTGCTGCTTGTGAGGGATGGTGATGTTGCAGCCGCCGATCGTTTTGAGCAACTTCGGAAAATCCGTCGCCAGCGCGGCGGGGTCGATGTCTGCGAGCGTATACGATGCTTCGCGGTTTCGAAGCGCAAAGAGGCGACCGTGGATATACGGCGATAAACTGTGTCCGAGAGGGTGCCCGATCAGACAGTAAGCGGTTGACACACAAATCACGACCTTTCAGAGAAATATACTTTTTAAAAAATTCTGCGGATTTGTAAAAAAATTCAAAAAAAGAATTGACAAGACCGCGCAAATGTTTATACTATAATGCATAGAGAGTCCGTTCTCATTCGATGTTATATGAGTATAACACACAAGACGGCGCCGTGTAAAGCGGTGCGTGTCAAAAAAACGATTTGGAGGAACGAAGTATGGTCATCGATAAGGTTAAGAAGATTTTGAGCGAGCAGTTTGATGTGGACATGAGTGAACTCAACGAGAACACCAATATCGAAGAGGATCTGGGTGCGGATTCCGTTGAGGTTATCGATCTGCTGATGTCGCTGGAAGATGAATTTGATGTGGAGATCCCCGACGAGGCGATCGACGAGATCCGTACCATCGGCGATCTTGCGGCGTACATCGAAGAGCACGCATAAGCAATAATAAAAAGATGCGCGAAAATCTCGCGCATCTTTTGTTTTTTCAGGGCGTTTAATAGCGTGAAAGAGGAGAAATAAACGTAATTTCTAACTAGCCATCTCACAAATTGGGATTGGCTTTTTTCTTTTGTCTGTTTTCGATATCGATTAGACGTTGGGTAGGATTATTCTCAATATATTGCCATGTTTGTTCATAATCCTCATCATTTCTTACGACATGATCATAATAGGATTTTTGCCATATCTTCTGATGAAAAGGCGGCAATAATTCTGCTTTAACAGCGTGAATGTAATCATTTGTTGTCATGGTTTTGAACCAGTGTATGATTTCGGGTAGGGAACGGTCTGCGTGCTGTTCCTCGATAAAAATCAACAAATGAATATGGTCGGGCATGATAATATATTTTGGGATTGATATTGAAAATTTGCGCTCGGTTTCTTTGATCCATTTGTGTACTAATTCATTTGCAGGTGGGATGGAGATCTTATTCGCGTAGGGAACGGCCTGTGTGCCGTTCCGTTCTGAAATCGGAGCATAAGGATAGTTTTTTGCACAGGATTCCATGCGAAACAAATGTTGCCGCTTGTGGGTACATATTGTAATAAAATAAGCACCGGGTAAACTGTAATCATAGGTTTGCAATCGAAGATGTTTGCGGTTTGGCAGGTCCATGGTATGCCTCCGTTTGTCGAATGTTTATCTTTGGTAAATGAAATTTACCAACTCATCTTCTTGGGATGTGCGTGTGAATCCAACGCTTTCAAATAATCGCAACGATGCCGTGTTTTTCTCGTCAATAGAAACCTCAATAGATGTATATCCCAGTTCAAAGATATCATCTTGAAGATCTTTTAGGATTTTTGCGCCAAAGCCTTTGCGCTGATATTTTGGGAACACTAATACATCCATAAATAAAGTTGAGTTTTGTGTTTCAAGATGAATTGAGCCGATAAACGTATTATCATGATATATCTTGTAAAAATAGACACCATCTGTACTCGAAACATAGTGGAAATAATTGTCTGAAAGGTGGATATAACTTGCCACCTCGGGAAGTTGATGGATTTCTATCAACTCTGCAATATCGATGTCATTGTCGGAGCACAATCTGGTGTATACAAAATTGCTCATAATCAATCTCCTTGCATGCGATAATTTACAATATCAATATATCATATGACACATAAAAGCACAATCCCCCTGCTTGTTTGCACAAGCAGGGGGATTACATTATTTTGAAGGCAATTCCGTTGCTGTGATAACGGAACGGCACACAGGCCGTTCCCTACAGCGGGAATAGGTTTATTGCAGGAAAATGGAGTTGGCGCTTTCGGTGGAGAGGTTTTCCGTACCGTAGAGATAGAGCACCTCGTCAATATCGTTTTCGGCAACAAGTGCGGATACCGATTGGCGATAATAGCGCATATCGACCATATAGATCTCGCGGTAATGCTCGGCAAGGAAACCTGTGAAGCAGTGCGCGAACGAGTCTTTGACAATCAGCAGCTTGCCGCCTGCCGCTTGCGGGTTCACGATCTTCGTGAGTGCGTGGTTGCCGTCGAGGAACACGGGATATTTGTCCGCTTCTTCAAGGCGCGCGGGGAAGAACACGCTGTCCGCCGTCGTCACGGGTTCGGGGCTGTTTTCGTAAATTTCCACTGTCACAGTGAGATCGTCGTTATGCCACATCTCGATCGTGTCGGGATCGCTCAGCCAATAGCCGCTGCGGGAATAGCCCGTGCCGTAAAACGCGTCGGCGGTTTCGATGCGATAGTCGCTGCGCGGGGTGAGTCCCGCTGCGGCGGCATACGCCTTGTACATTTCGTAAGCGCCCGCCGAGGTGACATGGTGGTCGGTTTTGTAATACAGTTGGGTTGTCGTGCTTGCTGCCTCGAACGGCGCACGCAGATCGACAAACGCCATATCGTCGCCCATAGCGGTGACGGCGGCATCGAACATCGCGTCGTCGGTGTACGCTTTATGTACTGTGGGCAGCTTATCGTCAAGAATATAGCCTGTCGAAGGCACGATCATCAGGGTGGCTTTCAGCCCGTTTGCCTGCGCAAAGGCGGCATAGCGGCCGACATTGGCGGTGACATGCTCGGCGGAGAAATCGGTCGGGGCGGCGATAAGATAGCCGTCCTTGCCGAAGTAAATATCGGCAGCCGATCCGCGACCCGTGCCCAGCTCATAGTAGCTGTTCACACCCACAAACCAATTGCGCCCGGGGAAATGGTCGGACAAGTAGGTTTCGAACTCTTTGGTATAGCTGCCGTCGGCAAGCGCCTTTGCGGAGAAGGCGGGCGTAGCGGCGAGCTTGCGCTTTTCGTTTTCCGAGAAGTCCTTTTTCGGCAGCGCGAAAAACAGTGTGCTCAGCACAGCGACGATCGTCAAAAACGCAATCGAAGGCATATAGATTTTCACCTTTTGCAAAAGAACTCCCTCCTTTAAAAGCGGAAATACAAGAACGGGTTATAGCTGTCGCTCACCAGCGCGGCGACACACAGCAGCATCATGACAACAACGGTGACGGTCTCCAGCAGCCAGCCGTGCTTTTTCGCCGACAGCTTCAAAAACACCTTTTTGCCAAGCGGCAGCGAGGCGATCGCGCCCACGATTATCAGCGGCAGATAGGCAAGCACATAGGTTGCCGTGTCGCTGCCGATCCAACCGTTTTCAAGCGTGAACATCGACGAAAGATAGCTCCACAGCGCGGAGATCTCCGTGAAATCGAAGATGACCCAGCCGAGGATGATGAAGAACAGCGCATAGATATGCGACAAAGCGGCGGGCGCTTTTTTGAGGATTTTGAGCAGGAAGAATTTTTCTACTACCAGCAGCACGAAGAAATACAGTCCCCAAATCACGAAGTTCCACGAAGCGCCGTGCCACAGACCTGTCAGTGCCCACACGGCGAACAGGTTGAAAATGTGGCGCGCGGTCGAGCAGCGGTTGCCGCCCAGCGGGATATACACATATTCGCGGAACCAGGTACCCAGCGAAATATGCCAACGGCGCCAGAACTCGGTGATGCTTTTGGAAATATACGGATAATTGAAGTTTTCGAGGAACTCAAAGCCGAACATGTTGCCAAGACCTCTGGCCATATCCGAATAACCCGAAAAGTCAAAATAAATTTGCAGCGAGAAGGCGATAATGCCCGCCCATGCGCCGAGCAGACCGTTGTCGTCGGCGGGCTTGATCTGTGCCCACAACGCGCCCATCTGGTTGGCGATCAGCACCTTTTTCGCCATGCCGACCATAAAGAGCTTGACACCCTTGTTGAACATCGGCCAGCTTTCGCGGCGATGATCCATTTGATCGGCAACATCGATATAGCGCACGATCGGGCCGGCGATCAACTGCGGGAACAGCGACACATAGGTGCCAAACGAGATGTAGTTTTTCTGCACGGGGCAGTCGCCGCGATACACGTCGATCGTATAGGACATGGTTTGGAAGGTGTAAAACGAGATACCGATCGGCAACGGGATCGCGGGGGTGGGGATGCCGCCGAAGAGCGGGATCAGCTTGATCGTATCCACAAAGAAGGCGGCATATTTGAAGAAGCCGAGCAGCGCCAGATTCAGCGCCACATTGGCAGCGAGCATGCGCTTGCATTTGCGGCGATCGGCGCGGTATTTATCGAGCAGCAAGCCGTACACATAGTTAAGCGTGACGGACACCATCATCAGCAGAATAAACACCGGTTCGCCGTAGCCGTAGAATACGAGGTTGGCGATAAACAGGAAGGTATTGCGCCATTGACGAGGCAAAATATAATAAATAGGCAGGACGATAACAAAATACAGAAAAATAAAGATCAAGCTGGAAAATACCATCGTCTGAGCGCCTCCTTTTCGGGAAATTATCGCAAAAACGCGCGGCGGACGGAAATCCGTCTGCCGCGTGTGAGATTGCTTACATTAGAAATAGCTGTTGTAGATTTCTTCCATTTGCGTGCCGTATTCCGAGAAGAACATCGCCACATACACATCGTTTACCAGCACGGTGCATGCCTGTGCGATCGCGTAGCTCTCGGGATCGTAGTTGACCGATTGTGCTTTGAGCGAGTCAAGGCGGGTTTGCAGCTTCGCGGCGACATCCGCAGCGGCGGTGGTGTCGGTTGCTTTGATCATGATGCATTCTGCGGGGAACACATCCGACAGGATCATGAAGCTTGCCGAATCCGCCACGCTTTCGGCGGTGATGCCGTAGAGCGAGAGCAGCGTGTCAACGGGCAGATCGGTCGCGTTGGCAATGGAGAGTTGGGTCTGCATATCGGTTTTCACCGTTTGCAGGTCAACATCGGGCGTGCCGCACGCGGTCATGCTGATAAGCAGCAGACAAACCGCTGCGAGCGAGCAAATTTTCTTCATCATAAACAATCGTCCTTTCTTCTCGAAAAATCAAGTGTGTGTATACAGATAATCCGCCCACAGTCCGCAAGCGGTATCGGTAAAGTGAATGCCCATGCCGTCGGGGTCGGAGCAATATTCCGGCGGAAGCGCGCCGTTGTCACCGCGAAGCACCGAGGCCACATCCACGAACTTCCAGCCTTTTTTCTCACAATATGCCGACAGCTTTTGATTATATTCGTTGATGCGCTCATTGCTCAGGCTGCCGAGCGAATCGTAAATCGGCGTCACCGATTGAATGTACATCGTCACCTGCGGGCTCTTGGCAAGGATCTCGTCGGTCAGCTTTTGGAAATTCTCAAGCGTCCCATCCACACCGTACATGCCGAGGTCGTTTGCACCGAGCATGAGATACACTTTTTTTGCACCCGAACGCGCCACACCGTCCGCCACCGTGACGGTTTGCCCTTGATAGGAGGGGTGCACCGCATCCGCGCGGTTGATATCCCACATGGCGTTTGCCACGCCGAGGCTGCCCGAAGCCAGGAAAGTCGCGCCGGGGAAACTGTTATGCGCGATATTGTAATAGCTGAGCTTGAGGGTGATCGAGTCACCGATGATGACGGCATCGCCGAAGAAATCGGGTGAAACCGCTGCCGATGCCGGCACAAAATAGGTCACGCCGGGAGAACGGCGCTCGGTTACCGTTTGCATGGCGGGCGGTGCCGCTGTGGGCGCCGTCGTCGTGGTTTCGGCGTCGGTCGCCGTCGTGGTTGTCGCGGTGGTCGTTGTCGCTTTCGTCGTGGTTGTCGGTGCGACGGGCGCGCCGATATCGGCAACATTATAACAGCCGGTCAGCGAGACCGCTGCCAGAACGCCGCAGACAAGCGGCGATAGAACGCGTGCGAAGGATCGTTTCATAAAACTTTCCCATTCCTTTCCTTGCCAAATTATACAGCGTGCGTATATAAATATTCCACCCATTTTTGGCAAGCAACATTTGTAAAGTGAATTCCCATGGAATCGGGGTCGCTGCAATACTCTTTCGGCAAAAAGCCGCGATCGTCACGCAGCACCGAGGCAACATCGAGATAATACCAACCTTTTTCGCGGCAAAGCTCCGAAACGGCAAGGTTGTATTCTTCGATTTTGCGGTTGGTGAGGTTGGCGGTTTCTTTATACATCGGGGTTACCGATTGAATGACAAAAGTAACCTCGGGCGACTTGGCGAGAATGCTGCCTGTCAGCGTCAGCAAATCGGTTTTGGTGCGTTCGATATCGTTCCACGACAGGTCATTGACACCCAGCATTAAATATACCTTTTTGCAGCCTGTCATCGCCACGCCGTCCGGCACGAGCACCTTTTGTCCTTGATAGGTGGGATGCACGGCGGAAGGGTTATCGATTGCCCACATGCTGTTATGCAAGCCGAGGCTGGAGGAGGCAAGCCATTGCGCACCGCCGAGCTCCTGCGTGGCAATATTGTAAAACATCAGTTTGGCGGTAACGGAGTCACCGATAAAGACCACATCGTTAAAATAGGTCTTATCCGCACGCGCCGAGGGCGGCACAAAATAGGTCACGCCGGGGGTGCGATGCTCGCCCGGCACATCGAGAACGCGCGTTGTCGTCGTGGTGGGCGGCAGCGTGGTTGTTGTCGGCGGCAGGGTGGTGGTCGTCGTGGTACGATTGACCGTGGTGATCGGCGAGGTCGTGGTGGCGGGGGTGAGGAAAGACGGCATAGACACAGTGCCCATTTGGGTGAACAACACCAGCCCCAACGCCGTCACGCTGAGCGCCGAAATCGCGATCACCGCCACAAGTTTTTTTGTAAATGTATTCATGAGGAGAAATCGGGCTCCTTTAATGCATAATTACGGGGTTTGCCGTATTTCGTCGCATTTTGGCGAAACGACTCTAGTATTATAATACTGTTTTTTAAAAAGAGTGTCAAGGCGACAACACGGATTTTTGGGTCACAATTTTGTTATTTCGGTTTACAAAATAACGAAGAGCGGGATGCGCTTGAAAACGCATCCCGCTCGGGTTATGAGATAGCATTAAAACGATACGACATCACCGCTCCCGCGTCGGGACCTTTCGTGATTTTGACCGTCAGGATACCGCTTTCGGAAAGGGGGATGCTGTCCCCCGAAGCGACCGTCTGAAAGGCGGTCGCTTTTTCGCCGTTGTCGAATGAATAGGAAGCGGCGGTCGCGGGATCGCTGAAGGTTATCGTGATATCCCCGTCGATCTCGCCGCCGTATTGCGACAGCGTCACGCGGTCAAAGCGCAGAATGAAACCGCTCAGCTTATCAAACGGCAGTGTCAGCGTATCCGCGGCGGTGACGCTGCGTGTCTCGCAAACAGGTTTGCCGCTTTCGTCGGTCCAAATCTCGCAGGTGTAGGTGCCTTCCCCGAGGAACTGCGACAGATCCAGTGCGGTGGTGCTTGTGTCCGTCAGGTGGTTGATGCCGCCGACATACCAGCTGCCGTTTTTGCCTTTGCGAGCAATGACGGCGGCTTGCCCGAGCGCGCTTTGCGGCAGCACCACGGTCTCCTCCCAAACCGTCGGCACGCTTTTGATCATCTCAAGCGCGGGGGAGGCGAGGATGTCTGCGGGGTCGGAGCCGATGGCTTGCATCGGCGCGTCGGTGAGCACCAGCTGCGCCATATGGAAGGCGGTATCAACGGCGGGTGTGTAATCGGCGTGTCCCGCCAAACCACGCACAAACGGTTGCGTTGTAAACATCTGGGCTTGCACCTTGCGGTTGACGATCGTGGTAGACTCTAAACCGAGGATCGCCTCGCGGTTGAGTTCGTTCGGGAAGGTGACATCGAAGCCCGTCGGCTTGTTGCAACCGTGGAAATTGATCACCAGCTCTTTTTCGGCGGCATAGGCGAGAATATCGCGATAGATATCCACACCCATTTCGATATTGTTTTCGGTGGTGAAGAAGTCGATCTTGCCGCCGCTCATGCCCGTTTTTTTCAGCAGATCAATGAACGCATACGCATCCTCGGCGGAGGTGATCTTACCGCCGTAGCTTTCGCCGGCGGTAACGCCCGTCCAGAGGATCTGGCCGACACCGTAATCTTCACCTTGCGCGGCGAGCGCTTCCAGCTTACTTTGGTATCCTGCCCAGTTGACCCAGCCTTCGTCGATGATGTTGTATTCAAAGCCGAGTTTGGCGGCATAATCGGTGTATTCTTCCATGATAGCGGGGGTAACACGGTCGGTGGTGCGCCCCGTGATCCACGACCAGGCGGCGCGTCCGGGTTTTACCCAATCGTCGCCGTAAAGGGCTTCGTCCGCCTCTTCGCAAACCTGGTAGAGAATGGTGTTGTTCACTAGCTCATTGAGATCATCCGCAACGCAAATGATGCGCCACGGGGTGGTGACCTCGCCGCTCATGGTAAAGCTGCCGCTGCTGTCGAAATTCGCGGTATAGGTGTTTTTGTCCGCCCAAGCGAGCTTCATGCCGGGATAGGCTTTCAAATCGCCCTCCAAAATCGCCGCATAGCCGCCTTCGTCAAGTTTGACTGTGGCGGGTGTACCCAGCAACACGCGCCCGACCACCGACGGATCGTAGTATTTGTTCACGGTTTCATAGTATTGGTGCGCTTCGCCCGCCCAAACGCCGCTGTCCGCAGGGAGTGCAAAGCCGGTTTCCTCGCTTTTCAGCGCGCGATGTCCCTCGTCGGGCAGGATATAGCGAAATGCCGCGCCGTCATCAAACACCGCGACTTCCAAGGTGAAGGCGGGGTCGGCGTCAATGGCAACCGTTGCGCGCAGGTGGCGTTTGTCGGCGACGGCATACCGCCCGTTTACCGCCCGCGCCTCTTCGGTAAAGCGACCGTTGATCTCGCCGATCTCCTCAACAGTACCGATCGTACCGTAGGTATCCGTACCGAGCGTGACGCCCAGCGGCGAATTGCGGATAAATACTTGCCCGTCCCGCTCGACGCGGTAGTGCAGTCGCCCGTCGACCGCCGTCAATATGAGTGCTGTGCTGCCGTTTGGCGAGGTGATGCTTACGCAGGAGTCCTCGCGAACAATATGCCTGCGAATACTCGTTTTCACAAAGGGGATAACAAGGAATAGACTTGCCAGAATCGCTGCGGTCGCCAATACGGCGACGGCGATAAGAATACGCTTTTTTTGCGGCATAATATCACCTCTTTGGATCAGTATACCAGTTTTTTGAAAAAGTTTCAAGAAAAAAACCCGCCATAAGGCGGGCTTACGATATTAGATCTCGGAAACGATGACATAGTCGATGACGGGTTGATCTGCTACGGGAATACCGCCGCCGTTGCCGTCGGTTGCTTTGGGACTGACGGTGGTGCAAATTTCATCCACAACCTCGATACCTTCGGTCACATAACCGAACGCGGCATATTTACCGTCGAGGAAAGTGCTGTCCTCGTGCACGATGAAGAACTGCGAGGAGGCGCTGTTCGGGTCACCCGAGCGCGCCATTGAGATCGCGCCGCGGGTGTGGCTCAGCGTGTTTGCAACACCGTTTTCGGCAAATTCACCGATGAGATCCTTATCGGCTCCGCCTGTGCCGTTGCCGTAGGGGCAACCGCCTTGCATCATGAAGCCTTCCATAACGCGGTGCAACGTCAAGCCGTCATAGAAGCCTTGCTCCGACAAACGCAGGAAATTGTCCACCGTTTGCGGCGCGAGGTTCGCGTCCAGTTCCAACTTGATCACGCCGTAATCACGAATGCCGATTTCGGCGGTATGCGTAGCGGTGTAATCGGTGGAATAGGTCAAATTGAGCGCTTCGGGTGCCGTATCATCGGCGGTGGTCGTGGGGGTGGTGGTATCGTCGCTCGCCGTCGTTTCGGCACTTTCGGGACGCGTCATATCCCACAGCACCAGCGCGCAAAGACCGCTGATCAGCACGCATGCCCCCACGACGATACCCAGCGTCAAGAAGGTTTTTTTGCGACGCGCTTTTTCTCCGGGGGCTGCCAGCGCGGCGATATCCGCTGTCACCGTATCCGCCAGAATGGCAGGTACAGCGAGCGAGCGGCAAGCTGCCGCCAGCTCATCCACATCGGCGGCGTCCACATCGGCAGCGACTTTCAGCAAGTCACCGACGGAAATCTTCTCCGCTTCGATCGCGACGGCAAGCGTGCGGCGGTCAAGCTTGGCAAGCGTTGCTGTCGTGTCCTCGTCAAGGTCGGCAACGGCGGTGTGGCAAACGAAAATCAAACGATACAGTTCGGGCAGTGCCGCCAAAACGCCGTAAGCCGCGGGCGCATTCACCGTCGGCAACGCCGTAGGTAGGGGGCTGAGCACAAAGCGGCGATCGGCAGGCAGGCGAAATGCCTTAGGATTTTTAGCAAGCATCAACGCCTTGCATTGGTTGACAGTCGCCGTCACCGCATAAACGGCAAAATCCGCTTCGGTTTCCACGCTCGAGGCGGCAAGACCGCTCCACATCGCTTTGTAGCTGCGCTGAACGGCGGTTTTTGCGTCCGCTTCACTGAGCAGCAGCGCAAACGCCGTATTGTACACACGCGTCGCAGTTTGCTCATACAAACGCAGCATCGCCGCGCGTTGATTATTTTTGGCATTCGTAATGGTTTTCGACATCGGAAAATCTCTCCTTTATCCTCCGTTGGGATTGTGTTCAGTATAGCACATCGGTTTGGTGGATTTGTAAACTGCTTTTTAACATTCGGCGTTTATCGCGCGAAATCCAGCCACATCGCCACCACCGCAATGCATTCACGCAGCCCGCTGACCACCACCGACGGCCAGAGCGTTACCGCAAAGGCGTGGGTGGCATCGGCAAAGCCCGCGTCGCGCGCGATCACGCCCGCACGGTAAATGTGATAACTGTTGGAAATAAAAGCGATGCGGTAATCGCCGTCGTAGTGCTTGTCGAGCAACGCTTTGGAAAACGCGAAGTTTTCGGCGGTGCTGGTGGACGCATCCTCTTTTAAAATCGCCTCAGACGATACGCCGTGTTCAAGCAGATAGGTTTCCATTGCCTGCGCTTCGGAAACGGCTTCGTCCGTCCCCTTGCCGCCGCTCACCACAATGAGCGCGGCGGGATTTTTGGTGTGATAGTCGATCGCGCGGTCAAGGCGCAGACGCAAGCTGCGCGAAGGCTTGTCCCCGCGCAGGCCGCAACCAAGCACGATCACGGCATCCTCCGTGTAGGTCACCGTGTCGGCGCGTCCGTAAAGAAACAGGAACACATACAGTCCCAAAATCAGCGCCGTCACGCTGCAAATGCACACGCGGATCCAAGCGGGGACACGGAAAAGCCATTTGTCGGGACAAAAGCCGCCGATCGAAAACAGCGCACTCAGCGCGACGGTGGCATAAATGCCCCATCCGCGCAAGCCGAAGCACATGCCTACAACAGCGGTCACAAACAGCAAGCAGCCGATAACGGCAAAGCCGATTTTTACGATGCGGCGCATAAGCGGATCTCCTTTCGGGAAATGATTATCCGATCGTCAGCGTCGCCTTCACGGGCAGGTGATCGGAGGTCTTTTCGGTGGTGTCATTCACGATGGTTTCAAAGGTGAGCGGGGTGACAGCGCCTTTGCAGAAAATGTGATCGCGCGAGCCCTGTCCCTTGGTCACGATGCCGCCGAAATCGCCGAACAGATAGGAGTCAAAATCGTTGATCTGATCAACGCCCTCGGCATATTTGGTGTCGATAAAACCGTCATCGATCGACAGCTGATAGGCGTCGGAGGTTTCGATCGCGTTAAAATCGCCGACGCTGATCATCGGCAAAGCGTGTTCTTCATAAAGCGCATTCGCAATTTCCAAATAATCCGCCGTGTGGGTGAGACACTGCGCCTCGCGGGAGTCGGGATGGGTGTTGGTGATGAGGAACTGCGCTTTCGTGCCGATCACCCCAAACACCGCCCATGCGACAACGCGAATGGGGGAATTTTCGTCCAAATCTTTGATGCCGCTGTCGATAAGCTCCAGCGTATCGGTGTTGTATAAAAACATGGTCATGCAGTCGTCGTCGCCGTTCGAGGTGTCGCACAGCATGGCGTAGGGAGCGGGCAGGTCGGCAAATGCCTCGTGCCACGGGGACGACGCTTCCTGCAGTCCGATCACATCGGGCGCTTCTTCGGTCAGCGTATCAAAAAACTTTTCGCCGCGCACCGAAACAGGTGTGCCGCCCCAAGAGGGGTTGAGGATATTCCAGGACATCACGGTGATATCGGCGGTTTTCGGCGCACAGCCGGTGAGACCACCGAGCAGGAGAGAAAGTATCGTCAATATCGAGATAAGACGCTTCATGTATATCGCTCCTTTAAAGGATGTTGAGGCTATTATAACATAATATAATAAAAGAGGCAACAAAAAAGACGCTGAAATACGCTTTTCGGATGCCTTGCGGTCGACGCCCCGTTATTGCGTCACCCTGAGCGGAGCCACGGCGAGATACATTCGACTTCGCGCGCGAAAGCGCGCTTCGCTCAGTATGACGCGCCGTGGCGTAGTCGAACGGGTCTAACATGTAGGGAAGGCATGTATGCCTTCCGCAAAACGGCACGGATAAATCCGTGCCCTACGTACAAGCCTTGCAACTAGAGTAAAAAATGGGGGCGGTAGCAAGCGCTCGCTTACTGTATATAAAAAATGGGGTTTCCTCCGATACACAAGCCAGACTTCTGCCGTCTGGGGGCGTATCATCCGAAACCCTCAAGAATAATTTATCACAATTCAAGAAAAAGTCAAGGCATTTAAACAGCAAAACAACATTACATACTCTCTTTCGGATGATACCGATTCCGACACCGCCTATATGGACGCTGTCAACCGCGGCGATATGGAAACAGCTCAGCGGATGGTGGATGAAGCGGCGAACGCGTGATAATCAAACGTAATATACTTGATGTTGCTTAAAAAATCAACAAGAGATTTTAATTAAATCGAAAATAGCTGCCGATACTCACACATTTGTACAGGGGGCGGTGATC
>JAZURB010000002.1:0-4637 GCA_045605945.1 Acutalibacteraceae bacterium | reverse complement strand
GAATGGGGCTCGAAAGAAAACAAAAAAACCCCCGCCCACAATACGAGCCGTATTTTTTATTATCCATAATTACAGCGCTTCTACGCAGCGGCGGAAATGCTCGCCGCGTTCTTCAAAGTTGCGATAAAGATCAAAGCTTGCGGAAGCGGGCGACATAAACACGATATCGCCGTCGGTCGCCAGCTCATCGGCAGCGGCAACCGCTTCCTCCATCGAACCGACGCGCACGATCGGCAGTTCACCCGCCGCACGGATCGCCGCCTCGATCGCATCGGCGGTCGCGCCCATCAAAATCGCGGTTTTGACCGTTTCCACAGCAACGGGGCCGAGCGGATCGTACGGAATATGCTTATCGTAGCCGCCCGCGATCAAAATGACGCGACGATCAAACGCTTTGAGACCCGCGATCGTACGCGAGGGACTGGTGCCGATCGAATCGTTATACCATTTCACGCCGTCACGCTCGCAAACCAGCTCGCAGCGGTGTTTCACGCCGCCGAAGGTTTTGGCAAATGCCGCCATGGTTTCGGGCGAGACCTCGCCCCACAGCGCCGCAAATGCCGCGAGATAATTTTCGATGTTATGCACGCCGGGCAAGCGGATGTCCGCAGCGGCAACGATGCTCGTCGTCTCGCCGCCGTAGGTCACGCACAGCACACCGTTATCGTCAAGCCACGCGCCGTTTTGCTTTTCGCGGCGAGAGAAGGTGAGGCATTCGCCCTTGACATCCGCAGCAAAGCCCGCCGTGATCGCGTTATCGGCATTGAGCACCGCACGATCGTCAGCGGTTTGATGCAAAATCAAGTTTTCCTTGGCGTCGATATATTCTTGCATATCGGTGTGCCAATCGAGGTGATTGGGAGCAACATTGGTGACGATCGCGACATGGGGGCTTTGGGTCATCATCGTGAGCTGGAAGCTGGAGATTTCCACCACCGCGACATCCGTCGGTTTTACCTCATCGATGATGGGCAGCAAGGGGCGACCGATGTTGCCGCCCAGATGCACGGTTTTGCCCGCCGCTTCCAGCAGACCCGCCACAATGCTGGTGGTCGTAGTCTTGCCGTCCGAGCCCGTCACCGCATAGATCGGCGCGGGGCACAATTCAAAAAACAGCTCCATTTCCGAGGTGACAGGCACACCCGCCGCGCGCGCTTTTTCAAACGGCGGCAAATACGGCTTCATACCGGGGGTGCGCAGCACCATATCCATTTCATGCACACCGTCGAGATAGCTCTCGCCGAGGCACAGCGTCGCGCCCATCGCTTCGAGTTCGGCAGCTGCCTCCTCGCCGAGCTCTTCACGGGTGCGGCGATCACACGCGAACACGATCGCGCCGTGCGCCGAAAATTGTTTGACAACGGGGGTGTTATTGCGGCCGATGCCACACACCGCCACGCGTTTTCCGTTTATTGATTGAAAAAATTCCGTAGCATTCATAATACACGCATCCTTTCCGAGTCCTTCCTTATTATACGCACTTTGTCGCGGAAAGGCAATCGCTAATTCCCATTTTCTGCCGTAAAATTCGACAAATCGTAAATTTTTTTTAAATCCTTGACGGTTTTGGTTGCGTAAGTGATGCAAACTCGTTACAATAGGCTTAGTATACTATGCATTTTAAGCGGCAGTTGCCGCCATTATTGATATCGGAGTTGACTTGATCCATGTTTTTTTATGAAGGTCTTTCCTGTCCGCACTGCCACCGTCGTTTTGAAGAATCGGACGATGTGGTAGCCTGCCCCGTTTGCGGCGCACCGCATCACCGCGATTGTTGGAAAGAGGCGGACGGTTGCGCTTGTCGCGAAGCACACGGCACCGAACATCAATGGTCGCGCGATGCGGCCAAAACCGCAGCCGACAAAGCGCCGTTTACACAAAGCGAACCCGCCGCAAATGCCGTTTCCGACGACAGCGTGCGTTGTCCGCAATGCGGCACGACAAATTCGCCGTATGCGGAGATTTGCGCGCACTGCGGTTGTGCATTGAACGCTGCCGACTGGCATTCGGCAGCACCGCAAACGCCGTTCGGCGCACCGCCCGTGGGCTTTAATGAATATGCGCCGTTTCATGCGGCGGCACCCTCGCCTTGCGGCGGCGTTGACCCGCACGAAGTAATCGAAGAGGAGACCGCTGAAGATTTGGCGGCGGTGGTGCGTTCCAACACCAACCATTATCTCCCCCGTTTCCGCCACATCGCCCAAAGCGGCAGCAAAGTGTCTTGGAACATTGCCGCGTTTTTGATTCCGCACATCTGGTTGTTTTATCGCAAAATGCCGCTGTTCGGTGCTCTCGCCGTCTTGTTTGAGGTGATCTTCGGCACGGTGTTTTCGGTGATGCAAATGACAATATTTGCACCCGCGATGAGCGAAAACGCCATGATGATTGATTACGATGCGTTCGCCGAGCTGATCGCCACCGATGAACGCGCGATGCTCGGGGCAATGATGCTGATGATGATGACGGCAGCGTATGTGCTGTATCACCTGCTGTTCGGCTTGTTCGGCACGCGGTTGTACATGAAGAACTGCGTAAAGAACATTCGCCGCACACGCGACATGTATCCCGAAGGCTATCGCGCACAACTGAGCATGATCGGCGGTACTTCCTTCGGTCTGGCGCTCATCGGCGCCATGTGCCGCGAATTTATCCCCTCAATGATCCTGATGTTGCTGCTGCGCTGAAATCAACACCGATTTTTAAGGAGGAATACCCCATGACGCGTTTGATCCGTCGCCTGTTTGCTGTTATGCTTGCGACAATCTTGCTTGTCGCGGGTATTCCTTTTTGCGCATTTGCGGCGATGCTCGGCGACCTTGACGGCAGCGGCGAGCTGTCCGTACGCGATGCGCTTGCGCTTTATCAATACACCTCGAGCAACACCACGGTTGCTCCCTCGACGGCAGTCGCGGATATGGACGGCAACGGCACCGTCAATATGCGCGATGCGCTGGCACTTTTCCGCCGCGTTTCGGGCGCGGAGAATGCGGGCGCGAAAATCCGCAACGGTATCACCGACGAATCGGTATATATGAAAAACATCTCCGTCACCAACGAGATCACCAAAAAGGTATTCACCGGTGAAACCAAAGAAAAGCTGCAACTCGCCGTTGCGGAAGTTGTAAAATTTGAGATCGGTATGTCCACCTTCGGTAAGAATAACAACGAAACATGGAAAGCCTTTGCAGTAGCAGCTTATACGCTGCTTGCCCGTCATTGCTATAACGGCGATACATACGCGATCGCCATGGGCAGCGATATCAACTTAAACAACAGCACCGATAAGCGCATTTACGATGCGGTCGGCGAAGTGCTGGGCATCAAGATCGCGTATAACGATCCGAAGAAATCCGCGTATAACCAGCTTTGCCAGATGTTCTATTCGGCAAGCAGCGCGGGTGTGACCTGTTCCACCTTCAACGCATGGGGCTACGTGGATCTGGAATACCTGCAGCCTGTACAAAGCACCTATGACAACGCGGCGTGGATCGCGGAATGCTCAGCGGGCATCGACGCGTTTGAGCATAGCTTTCAGATCACCATGACCGAACTGCTCGCTTGCGTTGCCCGCTGGAAGGGCGTTGACAAAGTGTATTATGACACGGACGGCGCGTTTTCGCTGTATGCCCGCCAGAAGGACGGGCCGTATTGGGCGTATTCCAACCTGTATTACTACAATTCTTCGGGCACGAAAAAGTATGTATCGGGCGTAGATATTTACACGGCGATCAACTACTACGGCAAGCCGCATTGCTATTCCCACGCGATCACCGTGACGGCGCAAAGCGGTGAAACGCTGACCATCTCCACCAAAGGCAACGGTCACGGCATCGGCATCAGCCAATACGGTGCAGCGGGTTATGCCAACGAAGCGGGCTGGACATACGACCGCATCATTGCGCATTATTACAATATTACCGACGACACCGCATGGGGACTTGTGGGACCTAAATGGTAATTTCTCCGCAAAAGATTTCCAAAAAGCCTTGACAACCGTTGCGTATAGAGGTATACTTTACCAGTATTCCCGATGGCTGACCTCACAATTTATTGTAAGTCATTGTTCATGAGGATGATTTGCAATAAGTTGTGAGGTCTTTGTATTTTACGGGAATGAATACTTATGGGGAGGTACCAATTATGACCGGTACTGTAAAATGGTTCAACGAAACCAAGGGCTTTGGCTTCATCTCTAACGACGACGGCAGCGGCGATGTGTTCGTGCATTTCTCTGCGATCGTTGGCGAAGGCTTCAAGACGCTGGCTGAGGGCCAGAAGGTCTCCTTCGAAGTGGAAGCGGATCCCAAAAACCCGAGCAAAAATCGCGCTGTGAATGTGGTTGCTCTGTAAATGATCGACAAAAAACGCCTTTGCTTTCGCAAAGGCGTTTTTTTGTTGGGTTATTATTCGGATTTGAGCAGTGCTTCCACCGCATCGGCGGCGGTTTCCAATTCTTCGCACACCACACGCTCGATCTCGCCGCTGTCGCACAATGCGGCAACGCTGCTGTCCATAGGCAGCTTGGCAAGCATCGCAACGCCCATTTCCGCTGCAGCGGCATCCAGCGCACCGTCCTCGCCGAACAGGGCAATCTTTTTGCCGCAATCGGGGCAGGAAATATAGCTCATATTCTCCAC
>JAZURB010000001.1:0-5318 GCA_045605945.1 Acutalibacteraceae bacterium | reverse complement strand
CTTTTTTCAACGCATTTAATGCATGAAGAACAGCGTGGTGCTCAAAAACTGTAGAAATAATGTGTTTTTTGCCTTTTTTCGCTTGTGCTTTAGCACACATTTTAATTGCCCAGTTATCCGCTTCACTGCCGCCGGAAGTGATAAACACTTCGTCAGCGCGGCAATGCAGGCACGAAGCGATAGTTTGTTTTGCTTCATCAACCGCAACGCGCGATTCTTGTCCAAAGCTGTAAAGGGAAGAGGCGTTGCCGTATTGTTCTGTTAAATACGGCATCATCGCCGCTAAAACATCCTTGTGAAGCCGTGTTGTTGCGGCATTATCGGCATATACAAAACGATCCATATGTGATCGCTCCTTTCGTTAAAACCTTACATCAATAATATATACCTTTTCGGTGTAGATTACAAGAGCAAATCCGATTTTTTTAATAAATGAGCGTAAAATTACCGATGATTTTCAATTTGCGCTACCGCCAAGCGATCGCAGCGCTCGTTTTCCGGGTGTCCCTGATGCCCGTGGACCCACACGAATGTAACATGATGAATATCCAGTAATGTTAACAATTTTTCCCAAAGATCGGCGTTTAAAGCCGGTTTTTTATCGGCTTTACGCCAACCGTTTTTCTTCCATGAACGAGCCCAGCCTTTTTGTACGGCATCCACTACATATTTCGAGTCGCTTGTGATAGTAACGTCGCAAGCTTCCTTTAACGCAGCTAACCCCTCGATGACAGCGGTAAGCTCCATACGATTATTGGTGGTATTGGCTTCGCCGCCTGCCATTTCTTTTTCTCTTCCTTGAAAGCGAAGAATCGTACCCCAACCGCCGGGCCCGGGGTTCCCTGAACAAGCACCGTCAGTAAACATATCTACATGTTTCATATTGTAAGCTCCTAAGACAATTTTTAATTATTATACCAAAAGCTGTTAAAATTGCCAAGATATTTTTTGACTTATATGAAAGTATAAAGAAATTTTTTATAACACGGCGGGTTGCTTGACAAGAGCGGTGAAAACAAGTAAAATATATAAGAATATATCTGTCTATTTGTTGGTGTGCGAATTGCTTATTTTTTCGCAAACATGAATATACTTATTTAATACACATATAAATGTTTGTTACATGCAAAGGAGGTCTTAAAAGTGGCAAACGAAAATAAACAACCTACCAATCGCGCGAACTCTTCGAAATCGAATCGCAATACAAGTTCGAGAAAAGGTGCGCAGAACACGCGTGCTAACAACTCTAAACGCAACTCGACTAATCTCGGTGATAAAAAAGCGGCTTCTAAACCGCGTTCCACCGGTAAGCGTAACTACTCCAAAAAGAACGCAAAACCGAACAAGCCTGCCATTCCTGTTAAAATCACTTGCCTTGGCGGATTGAATGAAATCGGCAAAAACATTACTCTTGTCGAGTATGAAAACGATGCATTTTTGATTGACTGCGGTATGGCATTTCCGGACAGCGAAATGCTTGGCGTCGATATCGTATTACCCGATTTTACGCATATTTTAAAGATTAAAGATTCCATTCGTGGTGTTGTATTGACCCACGGACATGAAGATCATATCGGTGGATTGCCGTATCTTCTTAAAGAGCTGGATTTGCCGATTTACGGTACGCAATTAACATTGGCTCTTGTACAGTCTAAGTTGAAAGAACACGGTCTTGCGGATAAGGTGCGTTTGCAAACGGTAAAGCCGGGTTCGATTATTCCTATGGGCAAAATGTCGGTGGAATTTATTGCCGTTAATCATTCTATCCCTGATGCTGTCGGTTTAGCAATTAAAACACCGCATGGCTATGTAGTTCACACCGGTGACTTTAAGATCGATTTCACCCCGATTTCGGGCGATGTTATTGATCTTGCGCGCTTTGGTGAGCTTGGCAAACAAGGCGTTCTTGCGCTGTTAGCGGATTCCACAAACGCAGAACGCCCTGGATTTACGCCGAGTGAACGCGTTGTGGGCGAGAGCTTTGTCAAACTTTTTGCAAATGCAAAAAATCGCCGCATCATTATCGCAACATTCTCCTCAAATCTGCACCGCATTCAGCAAATTATCGATGTGGCGCAGTCGCAAGGACGCAAAGTAGCGGTTTCGGGCCGCAGCATGATTAACTATGTTTCGATTGCGAAAGAGCTTGGTTATTTGCGCGTTCCAGACGGTGTGTTGATTGATATCGATGCGCTCAATCAATACCCGAAAGAAAAAGTTATTATTTGCACCACCGGCAGTCAGGGCGAGCCGATGTCGGCGCTTACGCGTATGGCGTTTTCCGATCATCGTCAGGTAGAGGTCGGCCCCGACGATTATATTATAATATCCGCGACACCTATTCCCGGTAACGAAAAAGCGGTTACGAAAGTTGTTAATGAATTGATGCGTCGCGGTTGCGCAGTTGTGTATGAGAAAATGTATGATGTTCACACCTCGGGTCACGCGTGTCAGGAAGAACTTAAAATTATCCACACGCTGACGAAACCGCAATATTTTATTCCTGTTCACGGCGAGCAAAAGCATCTGCACAAGCATATTGATTTGGCAAAATCTCTCGGCATGACACCTGATCGGGTTTTGATTTCGGATATCGGCAAGGTTATGGAATTAACTCCGGACAAAATGGAGGTAACTTCCACTGTTCAAGCGGGACGCGTTCTGGTTGACGGTCTCGGTGTCGGTGATGTCGGCAGCATTGTTCTTCGAGATCGCCGTCATCTGGCCGAAGACGGCATTTTGGTGATCGTTGCCACGATTGATCCGCAAAGCGGCGAGATTGTTTCGGGACCGGATATTGTTTCGCGCGGCTTTGTTTATGTGCGTGAAGCGGAACAGCTTATGGACGATGCACGCGGCATTGCCAGGACCGTAATCGAAAATTGCATTCGCAAAAATCCCTACGATTGGAACACTATGAAAACGCGTGTTCGTGATGAATTATCGCGCATGTTGTTCCAAAAAACCAAGAAAAGCCCGATTATTTTGCCCATCATTATGGATGTGTAATTAAATTATAAATTGAGGTAGTACAAATGAAACACGGACGCTTATTTCACATGGCCCCATTGGTTTGGGGGTTATGTGCGTTGGTATTTCTGCTGTCGGGCATCATGTGGTTTTTCAGCCCGATAATTTGTTATATTGAGTTGGCGTTTTCTGTGGTTGTGCTTATCGGCTGTGTTGTGTATACGCTCAATCATAAAAAAATCATTGATCGTTATATGCGTCGTGTTTTAAAGCATATTGATGAATCGGATCAACATTCGTTGTCATGTTCTCCGCTGCCGATTGTTGCTATTACGGATGACGGTCAAATTTTATGGCATAATGCGTTTTTTGAAATGCAAGTTGCAAGCGGCGAATCGTTGAAAGGACAAGCTGCTTCATCGTTGTTGCCGTCGCTTGATATGCAGTCGTTATTTAACAATAATGTTGTGGAAACCGATGTGAACGGTAAGCATTATTTGGTATATGTCAGTACGTTGAACGTCAAAGAGCGTGATTTATTTTTACTCTATTATATTGATGTGACAGCGATGCACGCGGATGCTGTGGAGTATCACGAAACACGCCCGATGGTAATGCTTATTCAAATCGATAACTTAGAAGAGCTTGTTCGCAATATGCGCGCCAGCGAGCGTGCCCGTATTGCGGGACAGGTTGAAAATTGCTTGGAGGATTGGCTGTCTCCGTTTAATGCGATTTTGCGAAAGTATGATGATGATCGGTTTATTGCAATTGTTGAAAAGCGCTTTTTAACGACGATGATCGAAAATCGTTTCGATATATTAGATCGTGTGCGCCGTATCCCTCTTGAACCGCACGGCAGCATCACCTTATCCATCGGCATTGGTGAGGGAAAAGATTTTCTTCAAGCAGAAAAGCTCGCTTCACAAGCGATGGATATGGCTCTCGGACGCGGCGGTGACCAAGCGGCGTTGCGCACGAAAAACGGATTCGAATTTTACGGTGGTTTGTCGAAAGGCGTGGAAAAACGCACCAAGGTACGCACGCGCATTATGGCATCGACGCTGCAGGATTTGATGCAATCTGCCGAGAACATCCTGATTATGGGGCATCGATTCTCCGATTTGGATTGTGTCGGTTCAGGTGTTGCGCTTGCTATGGTTTGTCGTTCTATCGATAAGCCTGCGCATTTGGTTGTTTCTCGAAAAACTACGCTTGCCGAAGAATTGTTTGTTCGTTTAGACAGTGCCGGAATGCAGGATTTGTATGTATCACCCGAACAAGCATTATCGCTGGTTCGGCCGAAAACATTATTGATTGTCACTGATACGCAAAGCGTACCTCTTTTAGAATCAAAGCACCTTTACGAAGCGGTCAATACGGTTGCGGTGATCGATCATCACCGCAAAATGGTTGATCATATTGATAAAGCAGTGTTGTTTTATCACGAGTCATATGCCAGCTCGGCGTGTGAAATGGTGACTGAGATGCTGCAGTATATGGATGTGCCCGAAATTGATTCGTTGGTTGCGGAAGCGCTTTTGGCGGGCATTATGCTCGACACGCGTAACTTCGTGTTAAAAGCCGGTGTTCGAACATTTGAAGCTGCGGCGTATTTGCGTAAACGCGGCGCGGATACGGTATCTGTTAAGAAGATTTTTGCAGGCAGTATGGATGCTTATCGCCAAAAAACGGATATTATTTCTTCGGCTGAATTTTATCGAAATACCGCAATCGCTTATGCGGATGCATCGCATAAAAACAACGCGGAAGTGCGGATCGCTTGTTCGCAGGCTGCCGATGAATTGTTGTCCGTGAAAGATACGGATGCCGCATTTGCGTTGTTCGAAAATAACGGTTGCGTGAATATTTCGGCACGTTCTTACGGCGAAATCAATGTGCAGCTGGTTATGGAATATTTGGGCGGCGGCGGTCACATGACAATGGCCGGCGCACAAATGAAAAATATGTCCGTAAAAGATACGATCGCTTTGCTGAAAAATGCAATCGATCGCTATTATCAAGAGAATAATAAAGTGTAATATACCTACATAGGGAGGAATTTGTATGAAAGTTATTTTGTTACAGGATGTTAAAGGACAAGGAAAGAAAGGCGAACTCGTCAATGTTTCCGACGGTTATGCGCGTAATTTTTTGTTGCCGCGAAATTTGGCGATGATTGCGGATAATCAAGCGATGAATGAACTTCGCAACAAAGAAGAGTCGGTTAAATACCATAAGGAAATGGACAAGAAGGCTGCCGAAGAAGCAGCGGCTGTTTTGAATGGCAAAACGATTGTGATCAACGCAAAAGCCGGTCAAAAAGGAAAGTTGTTTGGCTCGGTAAC